>JAHFCA010000170.1 GCA_023249715.1 Elusimicrobiota bacterium | reverse complement strand
ACATTCGGAGTGAATTAAAGAATTTCGCCACCAAAGATGACATAAGGGACATTCGGAATGAATTAAAGAATTTTGTAAACAAAGATGATTTCAACAAATTAGTGATTGAGGTTGTAAACATAAAAGAGGACCAGAAGAAATTCGCTACTAAAGAAGATTTAAGTAACATGGAATCCCGTATTCTTAATGCTATTGATGCCTTTGCGCAGAAAGGTGAGAACTATGATCGAAAAGCATTGTATCATTCTAGCCGAATTGACAATCATGAGGAACGCATCACTAAATTAGAAAAAGTCGCCTAACCTAAACCCGCCATTAAAACACCGCCTTTAAAAATTGTAACGTTACAAAAATGTTACAGAAAAGTTACAAAAAGTTTGAGAAAAGTTTCTTAGCGTTTTTCTACAATTTGTTTATGGAAACCCGAATAATTCAGTTGGAGAGCGGAATTTGAATGAAAATATGGCCATCTTTTCATTCTCGGTTCTCGCTTCCAACTGAATTATTCGGGTTAATAGCTTACATTAGAATATTTATCTGATTTTTTATGATGAAAATATTAAACAAGGGGAAAATTGCATGAAAAAAATTATTTCGCGCGTCGTTTTGCTTTCATTTATATTGCTGGTCGGGCTGGAACCGTTCGCCCAAGCCCAAGTGTATTCCAAGGCAGAGAGCCAAAACTACCGGTTACGCCCCGAACTCCGATACGGAATGGACCACACCTCTCCACGCCAACCGATGTCCCTTCAGCAAGAAATAAGGATGATAGAGGCTGGGCTAAATAGAAATCCTACTCCATCAGTGGGAATCCTTTCCAGTTTCCAATCTAATTTAAATGCGTTTAGAGAATTCAGTCGCATGGCTAAAAAGTGGCTCGCCCCTATTTGGGTTCCCGCGCTACTCTTTGCCGCAATCCCAACCTTAGATTCGTTTTTATCGATAGCGAATGCGAAAGAGATAGAGAAGAAAGCGCCTGTAGAAGAGACGGGCAGTAAGGTAACCATGGATTATCCCTGGGCCACTTCTGGCGGTATAAATGCCCAAGGAAATTACGTATGGGATCTGGAATACCGTCCTAGTTTTTCTGATAAGGATGGGACATGGCTGCCCAAAGCGAAGATAGGTTTCTTTGATATGTTGCCGCAGAAGGCGACCGCGTCTATCGTCCCCGCTTACAATACTTTGAAACTAGCTTTGAGACGTATTTGGGACCAAGAGCATAAACCTTTCTTGGGCGGGGGAGCGACATTACAAATCCCAACGAGCCCTTTACTCCAAGAAGCTTTTGTGGGGATGGGGGGAACGCTCTCGAACCAAGAGCAAAACTTGCCTCTATTGGGATTGACCACTCTGGATCACTCTACGGAATTTTGGCTCGATTATAGGAAGGACATCAACTCTCTCCGCGCCCCAATCATGGACAAGTTTAATATGGAAAGCAGAGAGTTTTCTCTAACGACCCACGCCGGGTTTGACCCCTCCACACAAAAATGGATTGGGTTTGTTCAGATTTGGCGGCATATTGGCGTCTTTGGGGGATCGATTGTCAACATGGGCTACGCAAAAGGATGGAACTCTAGCGACTACCACCATTTTATTGTCCTGCCTACCGACAACGAAAGATTTTCAATTATATTTCATGACCCTTTCAATATAAAAGGTTTGGATACCCAATTCGATTATCTTCCCAATTCAGGAAAAACTGGAAAAAGTGAATTCGAATTAGGGGAAATTGGCGTCACAGTTGATTTCTTGCGCCAGACTCCCGCTGCTCCAACCGCTCCTAGCAACCCGCTCAAGAGCGATCCTAAAAGTATGGATAAAAGTTTAGAGAACAAAAATTCTCCTACTGAAAAAAAGAGTGACTCCCCCCTGCAGAAACAAAGTCTAGCAGATGGAATAGCCGCGGCGGGGTTCTTGGGAAGTTCTTTCTTTACTGCTCTGAAAAGAAAATTTGAGCTTTTCTTAAAATCATTCCTGAACCAAGAGAGGAACCTCAACATTGTCTTTGTGGATGGAGTTAAGAAAGAGGAAGCGAATCAAATCGCGCTGAATGTGATGCAATATTATAATCAAGATGAGACCGTTCTATTTGTGGTTAAAGATGAGGATACACTTTTAGCAATGGTACCAGCCTTTACGGGCAGAAAGACTCTATTTCATGTAGATCTGGACGGATCGATATTTAAAGGCCAAGAAGGATCTCTTTCCTATTTAAGACTTGAATCTCTGGAACGAGTTTTGCCCAAGTACTTAAAAGAAGGGTATAAAGAGGCTTGGAAACCTTTTATAGTGAAGAATAGCGACCATGAATTAGACTTTACAGGACTTTCGGCTGACGCTCTGCTGCGCAACGTTTATATTATAGATCTTAAAGATCTGATTCAGAGAGTAATGAACTTTAAGTTTGGGAGTTATAATCTACTGCAAGGGAGCTTTATCCGAGCCATAGCCACATTCCTCATAGCCGCATAAAAGTTAAGCCGGATAATTCAGTTGGATTATTCGGGCTAGCAGCCCCGCGTTCCCTTGAAGGATACGCGGGGCTGTGTTATAATAATATACTCAAGGATTATAAATCATGCCTAATAATTTAACGATTAGAGTTGGAGGCGATACCGCCGTTACCACTGGAGTTATTTCGACAGGGGAAATGCTCACCGTTGCCTTGGCTCGTTCTCAATACGACGTATTTACTTTCCGCACCAATCCGGCAGAAATTAAAGGGGGCCAGGCGATGTACCAAGTGAGGATGGGAAACCACCCGGTGCTTTCGCAGGGAACCCATTTGGATTTGCTGATTAGTTATGACGCGGAATGTTTAAAAACCCACGGGAAAGATTTAAAATCGGAGGGACTCTTAATTTTTGATACCGATGTTTTTACTCCCGACGATACTTATAGAGAACAATCGTACGGAATACCCATGACCTCTCTAGCCGCGACCCAATCTGGAAATAAACGCTCTAAAAATGTGATCGCCATGGGAGCTGCCTCTGAAATTCTTAACCTTCCCTTGGAAGCGGTAAAAAGCGTGGTAAAAGACCAGTTTAAACATAAGCCTGCCGCCGTCATAGAAGCGAATTTAAAAGCTCTGGAAGCGGGATGGGCTTGGGCGTTAAAACATACTATCAATAAAGAATTTTATGTAAAACCAAGAGAACTAAAAGCCACTAAACTGGTGATGTCGGGGAACCAAGCGATGGCGGCGGCCGCCATTCATAGCGGGTGCCGCTATTACGCCGGATATCCCATTACTCCGGCCTCGGAAATTTTAGAATTTTTAGAAAAAGAGCTCCCTAAATTTGGCGGAGTCGCCATTCAAACAGAAGATGAAATCGCGGCCATTACCTCGTGTATAGGCGCCTCCTTTGCGGGAGCAAAAGCGATGACGGCAACGAGCGGTCCCGGGTTTTCTTTAATGATGGAAGCGTTGGGACTCGCCTCTATGACGGAACTCCCATTGGTGATTATAGATTGCCAAAGAGGCGGCCCCTCCACGGGGCTTCCCACTAAAACAGAACAGTCCGATCTGATGCAAGCGATATTTGGCGGCCATGGAGAAGCCCCTCGGGTAGTTATGGCGCCATCCAACGTAAAAGATTGTTTTTTTGGAATTATTAAAGCTTTTAA
>JAHFCA010000169.1 GCA_023249715.1 Elusimicrobiota bacterium | reverse complement strand
TCGCTCAGGAAACGGGGAATGCGGAAGATTCGCCTAAAAGTTCTTACCTGAATTTTAAGGTGGACCCTGCCACTGTTTTGATAGAGAAAGTTAAGCCCGGGAAAATGATTTCTGTAAATAGAAAAACTCATAAAACTTTAAAAGTTATCAATACTGGGGATCAGACAATGGAATTTAAATTGCAATTTGTTTCGGGCGATTCTCTGGATTTGCCGGCCCCTTCTGGATTGTCCTGGGGTCCCGACTCCACCGAATTTAAAATTCAACCGTCCACTTTAAAAATAAAAAGCGGTAAAGCGGGGAAGTTTAAAGTCTATTTAAAGGTTCCCGAGCAGTCTCAATATTATGGAAAAGAGTTTCAGTATCTTTTGCGCGTTACTCCCCAAGGCTCTGGTTTAACTTCCGGAGTTCTGTTTAGGGTTACGGTAAAAACGGTCGAAGAGTATGAATATAAAATTAAAAAATAAACGGTTACTTTTATTTAGCCTTCTCTGGACGATGGCGTTTCCTCTATTCGCCTTTCAAATAGAGTTGCGTAATGTCAGTGACAATAGTAAGGCAACCAAAGTGGATTTTGGTCTCAATAAGGGAGCGGGCTATACGTTAGCCCAGCAGTATCTGTATCTCATGTTTGCGGAAGAAGAGTTTAAAGAAATCAATATCTTTACCGACAATGGGGATTGGTTGGGCAGCGCCGACCTAGACCGTAGCGGTTTAATTTCCACCGTCACAAAAAAAGATAGGATTCCCCTTTACTGGAATGCCTATTCTGCTCGCCAGCCTATGGGTGTTTCGGCCTTTATTTCTAACATCAGTTCCTGGAATTTAATGCTCGATAAAAATAATTTAGATTTTGAACAAAAGAAAGGCGCCTCCAAATATACCGTTTCTAAAGAGGGGATCACCTATCTTTATTTGGGTTCTCTTATTCCCGATAACATTGTTTCGGGAGCGTATAAGGCGTCCCTTAAAATTGAGCTCGCTTCTCCCGACAGCAAAGCTCCGGTCATCCGTTTTAATCCGTTTGATCCTTCCACCATTGTTTTGGCTAAACAACTCACCTTCGACGCCACAGTGGAAGACGATACATCGGTGCGGTCTGCCATTCTTTGGTATCGCTTTGAAGGAGACGTGGAATACAGTTCTCAAACAATGACTTTGGTCCAAAGCCCTGTCAATCCCACTCGCTATGAGGCCCAGGTGACTTTGACCTTCTTGCAAGGTCGTTCTGGAGTCATGGAATATTACATGGAAGTGAGCGATGGGTATAATAAGACTTTCCATGGATCGAAGGCTTCCCCGTGGAAATTAAGAATGGGCAAAGAGGATGAAGAACTTTCCCAAGAGTTCAATCGCAATGGCGGAAGTTTTAGTATTACCGATGGCAAATCCAAAGTAAAAATTATAGATCTTAAACTTCCGCCCGGCAGTATTCGCCAATCCCTAAAACTGACGGCCAAAAAATTAAACCCATACCGTCTTCCCCAAGTCAATGGCTATTCCCCTGTAACCAGTTATGAATTTGGTCCCGTAGGGTTGCAGTTCGACCGGCCTATTACGCTAGCCTTAAGTTATAACGACGTCAATCAAGATGGGTTAGTAGACGAAAATGGTATTCCGGAAAAAAATCTAAAAATTTTCTGGTACGACGGTTACGAGTGGAGAAATATGGGTGGGCAAGTCAATGAACTCAATAAAACGGTGAGCGCCGAAATTTCTCACTTTAGTATCTATGGATTACTCCCGGCCGGGGCTCCCGCCGAAGACGATTTAAGACCAAAAGAAAAAATCATTACTCCCAATGGCGATGGAATCAACGATTTTGCTCAGTTTGGCAACAGTACGGATTCCGAAATAAAGATCTATAACGTTATGGGACGAGAAATCCGCAAAATTCAAGGGGCGACGATTTGGGATGGCAGAGATGATAGCGGCGAAGTAGTAAAAAGTGGTGTCTATATCTATCGCATTAAGAGCTCCGGCATGGATGTCAGTGGCACCCTGGGAGTAGCTCGATGAAAAAACTGCTCTTTCTCTTTTGTCTTTTTCTTCTCCCTCTTACCGCATTAGTTCAGGGAGCTTTCGAGGAAAGATATTGGGGCGCGAGAGTGAGCGGTCTCTCCGGAGCCTATGGCATTATTTCCAACGATGGTTCCGGCGTATTTTATAATATGGCAACTTTAAGCGGCGCCGATCATCGCCAAATGGAATTTGGTTATGGGCAACTTTTTACCGGTGTAAACGGCCTGAATTTAACCGTGAGCAATTTTGGTTACGCCCAACCTTTAAAACAGGGAGTTTTAGGGATTGGCTGGGGTAGTTTTAGCGCCAAAGATCTTTATAGAGAAGATATTTTAGTCGTGGGTTATGGCATAAATTTAAAAAAATTGGTGGATAGTTTAGAACACGATATTGCGTTTGGTATCACAACGCGCTATTTAATGCGGCGGTTTACATTGGATTCAAGAACCCTAGGAGACCCTGTCTTTAAAGAGGGTCGGGTGAATTCCAATGTGGCATTAGATCTCCATTTTTATATTGCTTTAAATGAAGTAATGGAAGGTTTTAGCGGCGGACTTTCTCTTAAATCTTTGAATAGACCTTCTGTCGGATATGTAGAAAAAGAAGAGCTTCTTCCGGAAATTGTGGCGAGCATCGGTTGGAAAGGAAAAAGATGGACGGTTCCGATTGATATTACCCATCAAGGAACCATTACGCCTCATTTTGGGGTAGAACTTAAAGTGATGGAGAATATTGTCGTAAGAGCCGGGAGCGACCTTTCCCAAGTGGGGAGCGGCTTCGGCTATAAACATTCGCTCACTCATTCCATAGATGCTTCTATCGATTATAGTTTTCTCTGGCCCATTCACTTCCAAAAAGGGGCCGGTTCCCACCGCACCTCCATTGGCATAAAATTCTAATTATTTATAGTAAAATCGAATACTGTGGCAAAAGTTTATTTTCATACTTTTGGGTGTAAAGTCAACCAGTACGAGACGGAAGCTTTAAGAGAAAAGCTGCTGTCACGCGGTTTTGAACCCGCTGCGGATATTAAAACTTGCGATTTGGCAGTCGTGAACTCTTGCTCTGTCACCGCCGAAGCGGATAGAAAATGCCGTCAGTTTGTCCGAAAAATTTTGCGCGCCAATCAGACATCTCGGATCGTGGTCACCGGCTGTTATGCCACTCGCGACCCCCAAAGTTTAAAAGCGATTTCTCCCCGCATAGAACTTTTTTCGAATCAAGAAAAAGAGATTATTCCTGCGAGTGTTTCCGGCTGTTCGCTGCTTTCCGGTGAAAGTGGTATTCTCAATTTCTTTGCCGGCCATACGCGAGCCTTTATAAAAGTTCAGGATGGGTGCGATGCTCCCTGCACCTATTGCATTATTCCTAAAGTAAGACCTCAAATGACCAGCCGAACGATTCCGGAAATTTTAAAGGAGGTTCAGTCTCTTTTACAAGCGGGATATAAAGAAATTGTGCTCACAGGAATTCGTTTGGGCAGTTATGGTCTCACTTCCAGTGGAGGCAGAGTGGGAAAAAATCATGGCGCATTGCCCTCCTTGCTCCGGGAAATTGTGGCGGTAGAGGGGAATTTTAGAGTACGCATTTCTTCTTTAGAAATTACCGAAGTCA
>JAHFCA010000036.1 GCA_023249715.1 Elusimicrobiota bacterium | reverse complement strand
AAAATCAGTACCGATGGCTCATATTTCATTCTATAACGATATTTATCTCCGGGGCATGACTCGAACCATGAATGGGAGATCCAAAGTCTCCTGTGTTACCATTACACCACCCCGGACCTAAATGTTGGGGGATGGCTCACACCACCCTTGAGCTCTTCTTCGTAGGCTGCGAGAATTTTTACTTCCATTTTTTTACGGAACTCTTGTGTTATGGGATGAGCAATATCTTTATGAGTTCCGTCGGGGAGTTTCCTAGATGGCATAGAAACCAATAACCCTTTTTCCGTCTTAACGATGCGGATGTGTCTTACCACAAAGGCATCGTCGAGTGTTACAGTCACATAAGCTTTCAAACGTTCCTCGTTTCTAGGACTTACTCTAACTTCAGTAATTTCCATGTTGAGGCCTCCTGCTAAGGTTTATTTATCTGCAAGGGACGAAACCAGCCAAACAGAAGAATATATCTTGGCTAGTTTTTCTCTTACTTGTGCACCAAGTTCCTTGGTAGAAACGATACCAAAAATAGCAGAACCTGACCCGGATAAGCTGGAGTAAGCGCACCCCGCCTGGATCAGTTGACGTTTAATGTCCCAAAATTCCGGATATTTTCTAAAGACCACATCTTCAAAGGAGTTATAGATACAGGAACCATAATGAAAAATATTTTTTTTACTTCTTATTTGATTAAGCATTCTATTAAAATCACTTGGGCGAGTCAATTTTTTTGAAAATTGAGTGTCCCACCATTGGTAAGCCTCTGCGGTAGAGCAACCCATTTTTGGTTTAATAATCACCGCCCAAAAGCGCGGCGGTTGGGGCAAAGGGGTCAACTTTTCTCCGATACCCAACGCTAGTGCGCAACCCCCTTGGAGGAAAAATGGGACATCCGCTCCTAGATTTTTGGCTAATCTAAAAAGTAACTTCCTAGTTTTTAGAGAACGGCTCTCCTTCCCTAAAAACATTTTTGCTAACCCTTTTAGAGTCGCCGCAGCATCGGAAGATCCTCCGCCAAGCCCGGCTTGAGTTGGAATATTTTTCTTTAATAAAATTTTTACCCCTCCCTCCGCTTTAAAATTTTTAAAGAAAAGGTCTGCCGCCTTCCAAACAATATTTTTGGGTCCTTCTAAAGCAAGGTCTTTGCTATTCTGAATTTTTAATTCAATTTTTGGACCGCTTTTTAAGCGGGATATTTCCAGTTCATCCTGCAGATTCACGGTCTGGAAAATGGTTTTTAAGGCATGGGTGCCATTGTTTCTTTTATTCAGAATTTCTAAGTATAAATTTATTTTGGCTGGGGCGAAAAATTTCATTTAAAGAGACTTTCTTCCAAGGTTTCTTCCGAAAATTTAAATAGCTCTATGTCCATTAAATAATTTCCGCTCATTTCTATTTGAGAAGGAAGTTCAGTAGATCCTACTGTTTCAAATTTTTTAATTTTAAGTTTATCCGTTCCTATTTGAACTTCTTTCAACACCCCTTCTTTAGAAATTTTAACGCGCATATCTTTATAAGTTAAAAGCACATAATTTTTTTTAGTTTGAACTTCTGTTTCCCAGCGGTCTAAATCGGCAAGGAAACGGCCATTGAATAAGGAAGATATCCAATCCAGAAATTTTAAGCTATCCTCGGGCAAGGAATCTTTGATTTCCGGAGGAAAACTGTTCCATTCCGTATTGGGCGTGTTTTGATATCGCAGGGTATAGATAAAAAGAGTTTTTGGATCTAAAAAATCCATACGCAAATAGGTGGGGATTTTAAGCGTCGTGGTAAGGGGGGCTAATTTTTTTAAATAAAAAGTTCCGTTTTGTGGAATAGTTGGGCCCAATTTAGATCCCTTTATTTTCACCCGCACGTTACCGGAAAGATAAAAGGTTTTTTGCCATCTTCTTTCCGCAATTTTTAAAAGTTTTCTTGCCGGAGAAGTGGGGACTAGCCGTTGATTTAATTGATTCAATTTTTTTTCGATCTCTTTATCGCGTGGGTTTAGCTCCAAAGCGCGTTCATAACTTAAGGCAGCTTTGGAGTATTCTTGCAAAGCTAAATAACAGTCTCCCAAATGATCCAGAACAGCCGAATCCTGCAAATTTTTAGACGATTTTTCCAAATAAGAGAGCGCCTTGGAATAATTTTTTTCTTTATATTCTAGCCAGCCTAGAGTATCTAAAAAGGCGGGATTCTCCGGTTCCATAGTGAGCGCGCGATCAATCCATTTTCGGGCATCCTCTAAATTTTTAGATTTTTCCACATAGGAATAAGCTAAATAGTTATAACTAGGTCCATTTTTTGGATCTATTTCAAGGATCTTTTTAAAATATTTTTCTGCGGTTTCCCATTTTTTAATCGCGTCGTAAGAAACCCCCAGCTGGAATAAGGCGGGAACATTGTTTTTGTCGTGTTCAACAATTTTTTCAAAAGATGAGATGGCTTTATGGGACTCCTTTTGGTCGAGATAAGCCAAGCCTAATAAATACGTAAATTGTAGGTCTTGCGGGAACTTTTTGTTTAGAGTTTTAAGAGTTCGAATTAAATTTTTTTGATCTTTTTCTTTATCATAAAGAGAAGCTAAATGCAGAAATATTTCTGGACTTTGAGTATAGAGAGTTGCTTTTTCATAATACTCCAATGCTTTTTTGTTCTGTCGCATTTGTTCATAGGCAAGTCCGACCCAGCTTAGGAGTTCTGAATTTTGGGGACTGCTCTCTTCAAATTTAGTGAGTAACGCGATTATTTTTTCATATTCTTTTTTTTCATGATACAGTTTGGTTAATTGCATGGAAAGTGAAAAATTTTCTGGCATTTTTAAGAGAGCTTTTTCAAAATAATAAATAGCATCCTCTATTTTTTGTTCGTTTTCGTTCATCTGCCCTAAAAGCATTAATGACTGATAGGAGTTCGGGTCTAACTCAATGACTTTCTTAAATGTGATTTTAGCTTCATTTATTTTTCCTAATTTTTGATAGCCATACCCCAGGGCATAGTACCCTTCCTGCGACCCCGGATGAATTTTTACGAGTTTTGTTAAAACGGCAATAGCTTCGCTAGGTTCTTGGTCCACTAAGAGTTGGCCTAATAGCAGGAGGCATTCTTCATGATTAGGATCTAAGTCCAAGGCATATAAAAGTTGCTGTTTGGCCATGAGTTTTTGATTAAGGGATAAGTAAATGGTGGCAATTAAATAATGAGGTTGAGGGTCTTTGTTATGGAGCTCAGAGTATTTTGAGGCGTCTTGTAACGCTTTTTCCGGGTTTCCCATTTTTAAATGAAGAGTCGCTCTCTGGTTAAGCACCCAGGTTGCGGTAGGTTCCATTTCTAGAGTTTGGTTATATTCTTTAAGGGCTCTTTCAAATTTTCCTTGTTTTTCCAAAAGAGAAGCGTTTAGGAAATGAGAGTAAATTTCTCTTTTAATAGAACTTTCTTCTATGGAATAGAGAAACGCGGAGCAAAAAAGAAACCAAAAGAATGTTAAAGAGGTAATGCGCATGCCATTAATAAAGCATCAATATTTTGATTGGAACCTTTAGGAGCATAAAAATTTTTTCTTTTTCCTACCACGTTAAATCCCAAATTTTCATAAAACTTTAAAGCCACTCTATTGTCACACCGTAATTCCAACACCATTTTTTTGCAGCCCAATTTTTCAGCGGTCATAGCCAACTCTCGCACAATGTGTGTAGCCACCTTTTTGCGTCTATAGTCCGGGAGAACCGCAATCTCTAAAATTTGCGCTTCCTCACAGACCTTCCAGGTAATGCCAAAGCCAATAGGAACACCCTCCCAAATGGCTATGCGGCTGAGAGAATGTGTCCAATTTAATTCTCGACTAAAATTATCTTCGTTCCAAGGGGGATCATTGGAGACCGCATCGATTTGAGTAAGGATGGGAATATCGTTTCTCTGGAGGGGCCGTAGGGTTAACATGATTCTAGAGTATTATATCAAATCTACTTTTTGGTAGAATAGGAAGTCAATCTTATGTATACAGTAAAGATAGAAAGAAATTTTTCTAGCGCCCATTTTTTGCGCCAATATAAAGGTAAAGATGAACCGCTCCATGGGCACAACTGGAAGGTGCAGGTGGCGTTTCAGGGGGAACAGTTAGTTCATCCCGAAGAGTATTTAGTCGATTTTGTGGAAATGCAAGCGTTCTTAGAGAAAATTCTTAAGGAAATTGACTACAAGAATATTAATGAAGTCCCTCCCTTTCATCAAATCAATCCCTCCTCCGAGAATATAGCCCGCTGGATTTTTCAAGAATTTCTTAAATCTGTTCCAAACGTTCCCATCCATTCCGTTACTGTTTGGGAAACTCCTGAGGGTGGCGCCACCTATATCCGAGAAAATTAGTGACAGGCGCCAATTTCCAAAAAGTTGTTCTTAAATCCCACGAAGAAAAACGAATTCTAGCCGGACATCTTTGGTTGTTTTCCAATGAAATTGCAAGGATAGAGACTGGAGCTCAACCCGGTTCTATTGTCGACATCTTTTCTCACCAGCAAAAGTTTTTAGGGCGCGGATTCTATAATCCTCATTCTCTCATTTCTGTTCGCATTTTAACCCGCCAAGACCAAGCAATGAATGCTTCTTTCTTTATTCAAAGAATAGCTAAAGCGAAACAGTTTCGAGAGTGGCTTTATCCGCAAGAAAGTTCCTATCGCCTAGTTTTTGGGGAGTCCGACTTTTTACCCGGTCTTATTATCGATAAATATGAAAATAACTTTGTGGTGCAGTCTTATTGTCTGGGAATGGACATGATGTTGCCGTCTATATATTCTGCGCTAAAAGAGAATTTTACGGTACAGTCTATTCTTAAAAAGAACGATAGTCCGTTACGCTCTCTGGAAAATTTAAAAGAAGAGGTCGAAATAGTTGAAGGCAAAATGGATGTTCCTATCCCTATGACACAGACATTTAATGGAAAAAAACTAACTTTTTATATCGACCCGATTGGAGGACAAAAATCGGGTTTCTTTTTGGATCAAAAGGAAAACAGAGAGCGGCTAAACCTGTATGCCCAGGGCAAGACGGTATTAGATTGTTATGCCTATGTGGGCGGTTTTGGAATCTATGCGGCGGCGTCACAGGCAAAAGAGGTAACGTGCGTGGAATCTTCTTTAAACGCCTGCCGTTTATTGGAAAAAAATTTTCTTTCCAATGGATTTAAAGCCCAAATTAGGCATGAAGATGTTTTTTTAGCTTTGGAATCTCTCAAAAAGGAAAATCGTAAATTTGATATAATTGTGCTAGATCCGCCGGCGTTGGCGAAGTCGAAAAAAAACTTGTTCGCGGCGCTCCGGAAGTACAAACAGTTAAATCAGTTAGCCCTTTCACTTCTAGAAAGGGGCGGAGTATTAATAAGCTCTTCTTGTTCTCACCATATTTCCCGGGAAAATTTCATGGAAGTTTTGCGGGAAGCTGGAGGGGGAGCGGAAAAGCAACTAAAGCTTTTGGAAATGCGTGGTCAGTGTAGGGATCATCCCATTCTTCTTTCCATGCCTGAAACAGAATATCTAAAATGCGCTATTGTACAGGTAGATTAACTTATGTTTAAAACTATTCAGCAGATTCATTTTGTGGGAATCGGTGGGTCGGGCATGTCCGGAATTGCCGAAGTTCTTTTGAATTTAGGGTATACCGTTACTGGCTCCGATTTAAAAAGCACCGATGTGACTGAACGCCTTATCTCTTTAGGGGCTTCTATTCATTATGGCCACAAAGAAAGCAATGTGGGGAATGCCCAGGTTGTGGTTACTTCTACCGCTGTCCATAGGGATAATCCCGAGGTTCTCTTAGCTCATAAAAACAAGATTCCGGTGATTCCTCGAATTGAAATGCTGGCGGAGCTCGCTCGTCTTAAGTATACCATTGCCGTGGCGGGAACTCATGGAAAAACAACCACTACCTCTATGGTCGCTTCCATTTTACAGGGGAGTGGTTTAGATCCAACCTTTATTATTGGGGGTAAAGTGCATCACATTCAAACGGGAGCGCGTTTGGGGCAGGGTCCCTATTTAGTGGCGGAAGCCGATGAGTCGGACGGCTCTTTTTTAAAACTTTCTCCCACATTAGCCATTATCACCAATATTGATAACGATCATTTAGATTATCACGGAACAGTGGAAAATTTAAAGAAAGCTTTTTCCACATTCGCCAACCGGGTTCCCTTTTATGGGTGCGCTATCGTGTGCGCAGAGGATCCTGGAGTTTCTTCTATCCTTCCCTCCTTAAATCGGCGTTTTGTTACTTATGGTTTGGGTTGCCAAGGGGATTATTGGGTACAAAATTTATCGAGCGGTCCCGCGGGCAATGAATTTCAGCTAATGTCGCACGATCGTATTCTGGGAACAATAAAGTTAAAAATTTCTGGCCGGCATAATGTTTTAAATGCGTTGGCAGCCGCTGCCACAGCATTGGAACTTAAAATTCCATTTGATACAATAGCACGTTCTTTGTTAGAGTTTGAGTCTGTAGCGCGTCGGTTAGAAATAAAAGCAGAAAAGAACGGGGCCATTTGGGTGGACGATTATGGCCACCACCCTACGGAAATTAAGGCTACACTGGCAGCCGTAAGAGAAAAGTTTCCCGGCAAAAGAGTGGTGGTACTATTTCAGCCGCACCGATATAGTCGGACAAAAAACTTATTGAAAGATTTTAGCCAGTCTTTTTCCCATGCGGATGAAGTCCTGCTTTTGCCAATCTACCCTGCAGGAGAAAAGGCCATCCCGGGAGTATCCTCGCAAGATTTGGCGCTTCTTTTACAGGAACAAGGCAAAGAGGCCCAACTCTTAAACGGGAGCAATACACTCGATTTGAAAGATAAAATTGCCGCAAATACCATTTTCCTTACCCTTGGCGCCGGCGATGTTTGGAAAGTCGGCCAGTCCCTTTTCGCGCCCATAGACTAGCGGTTAGGTCACAGCCCTTTCAAGGCTGTAGCACGGGTTCAACTCCCGTTGGGCGCGCTCTATTTTATAATCTAACCGGAGCAGATCAGTTGAGATCAACATACTTGTTTTCCAAAAGAATAAGGGAGTTGAAGGCGAGCCGAGCGCTGCCAGAGGCAGATAAAGCGAGGCCGCCAGGCTGCGTAGGAGCGCTGCAAAAAGCAGGATGAATTCTTCCATTGAGATTAATAGTCAATTCCAAAAAGCGTTAGAGGCGATAGAGTCCCGAAAAAATCTATTTATTACCGGCAAAGCTGGAACAGGGAAATCCACATTTCTTAATTATTTTAGGGGCCATACAGAGCGTAAAGTTGCCGTGCTGGCTCCCACGGGCGTTGCCGCGCTAAACGTTGAAGGCGAAACCATCCACTCCTTTTTCCGCTTCAAACCCGACATCACGCTTGAAAAAATCAAAAAATTAAAAGGGCGCAGAAGTTCCCTCTACAAAGAGATAGACACCATTATCATCGACGAAATCTCCATGGTTCGAGCCGATCTGCTGGACATTGTTGACCGGTTCTTGCGTTTAAATGCGAAATCGTCCGCGCTCCCGTTCGGCGGAGCGCAAATGGTTTTAATTGGAGATCTATACCAACTTCCGCCTGTGGTTACTTCCAGAGAAAAAACTATTTTTGAAACGCGGTATGAGAGCCCCTACTTTTTTGATGCGCGGGTCTTTCGCAATCACCCAATGGAGATGATAGAGTTAGAGAAAATTTATCGTCAGAAGGACCCCTGTTTTATTGAACTGCTAAACTCTATTCGTAACAACACAGTTACTGACGATCAGCTCAGGATGTTGAACGCGAGGGTCAACGCCAAGACTTCCCTCTCTATAAAGACAGGCTATACCGTCCATCTCACTCCGACCAATGCCATGGCTTTGGAAATTAACGCAGAGCGCCTAAGCCATCTTAAAAGCCATGTTCACCTTTACTCTGCTCAAATTTCTGGCAGGTTTGAAGGACATGCTTATCCCGCGGATGAAACTTTACAGCTCGCGGAGGGCGCGCAGGTGATGTTTTTAAACAACGATTCCGTTGGGCGTTGGGTGAATGGAACTCTAGGAAGAGTAAAAACAGTGAAGCGCGACAAAGAGACGGGCGAAGATGTTATTCAGGTACAGCTTTCCAGCGGGTGCGTAGAAGAGGTCCAACGGCACACTTGGGATATATTTCATTTTACATTCAACAGCGAGACACAATTGATAGAGACGGAAAATTTGGGGGTGTTCCAGCAGTACCCTTTAAAACTCGCTTGGGCGGTGACCATCCACAAGAGCCAAGGGAAAACATTCGACCATGTGGTGATCGACATGGGGCGAGGGGCCTTCGCGCACGGACAAACTTATGTGGCGCTAAGCCGATGCACATCGTTGGAAGGGATGACTCTCGTGAAGCCGGTGCAAAAGGCGCACATTTGGACGGATTGGCGAATCGTCCGTTTTATGACAGGCCACCAGTACCGAGATTCCGAACAGAGGATGCCTCTGGCCCGGAAACTGGAGCTGATTCAGAGAGCGATTGAGAATGAATCACAGTTAGAGATTGTTTATTTAAAGGCATCCGACGACAAAACAGAACGCACCATTATCCCGCGCGAAGTCGCGCGAATGGAATATCTGGGAAAACCTTTCACGGGCTTGCAGGCGTATTGTCTAAAACGCAAAGACGAACGCGTTTTTCGCGTGGACCGAATTTTGGAGATGAAAGTGGTGGAAAAGGAGTGAACTAGGAGAAAATTACTATGAAGGGTAGTATTAATAAAAAACTTAAAGATCCAATATTCACCTACCTTGAAGATTCCCCATTATGGAACTATACTTAATGTGAAGGGGGTGAGGGGATATGTACGAAACAATAATCCTAGCCATCGCCTGTCTTTCAGCTCCGCTCTTCGCAAAATACGCTGGCTACGAAATCCACAAAAAACCGTATGACATGGTAGGAGTAGGGGGATTGTTCTTCCTTCTAGCCGCTGCCTTTGGTCTGGGCCCTATGAGGGTCGATTTCTTAGCGCAGATAGGAAGGGTAGGGGGCACAGTCTCTCAAATCCTAGGTTGGCTTCTGGTGATATTTGGCGCTTTCCGCGCAACGCTGGATGTCATTATGGAAGAGGATACATCTCGGTTAAAAATTAAAATAACCCGGACCAATCCTTAATCCATGCAGCCAAGACGGTGGCAGGCAGTACAGAGCAGTTACCGCAAGCCACCCATGAGACAGGCTAAGAGCGTAAAGGTTGGGGGTTCGTTGGAACGAGTATGACCAAAAGTAACCTCCTAGCCAGCTAAGCAGAACTAAGGTGATATTGGGCCAGTGTAACAGCGCGAATAAAGTAGCGCATACTGCCGAAGTGAGAAAGGGTTTTTTATATATTTTTTGAAGACGACTGGTTAAAAAAGTTTGAAGACCCATTTGTTGAAGAAAGGACCAAAAATAATATTCCGGAAGTCGTGTGAGAAACTGTCCATCGTAATTGAAACCTTTTGTTGCTACAGCAGTGAGTACCAACAGAACCGTGGCGGTTAAAGTAAACCAAAAGATTTCTCGTAGCCCTTGGGTAAAAAAGCGGTAGTCCAGACTAAACTCAGGGAGAATCTTTTGATGCTTCCATATTGAGATCAATGGGAACCCCACGCAAATCAGCCAAAAGAATGCGATTCGGAACCATTCTGGGGAATTTCTTTCTATGATCCAAATATAAAAAAGTATGGCTGAAAACTCTACTGTCACTTCTATAAAACTTGCCTTCCGGGATAGAGAATTTAAGACAACTTTTTTTCTCTTAATAACCCTGGCGCTGGTGAGTCTATTTTTACTCAAATTTTATACACCCTTTCCCTTTTGGAGTTTTGAATTTCAAAAAGCTTTTTTACCTTTTATTCTGGCTTTAAGCCCAGCCATTCTTTTAAGTTCAAAAACAATCACTACTTCTCTGGAGCATTGGTCGCACAATTCCGTATGGAAAAAATATGGGTACTCTTTTTATGGGATTCTCCTATATAGTATGATTAGCGTTTTTTGGTCAAATTTCAAGGGTTCTCTTTTTCTTGTCATTATTCTTTACCTCATACTTCCCATATGGGTTTTGTCCCAATCCCCTTTCAACAAGGGCTGGAAAATGATTCTCGCTGTTTTACTGCTCTGGATCCCCGTTGAATTCAATTATTTGGCTGGTTTTGACCTCACTTTAGCTAAAAATATCTCTCTTCCCGCGGTTCCGTTTGTGGCGACCAGTCTAGGAGTTACTC
>JAHFCA010000168.1 GCA_023249715.1 Elusimicrobiota bacterium | reverse complement strand
CTTATTCCAGCATTCAAGCTCTAAAAAAAGATTTCAACTATACTCCCAAGGTCAATTTTGAGCAAGGATTAAACGCTACCTATCGCTATTTTGCCGAAAAAGACCGCTGGAGAGAATACATATGAAAATTCTAATCACGGGAGGAGCCGGTTTTATTGGTTCCCATTTTACGCGATACTGGCTACAAAAATATCCTAAAGACTCTATTACAATTTTAGATTTATTGGACTACGCGGGAAATAAAGATATTCTAGATGAATTTAAAAAACATAGGAATGTTACGGTCATTAAAGGGGATATTTGCAATAAAAAATTAGTTCAAACCGTCACTAAAAATTGCGATACTCTCTTCCATTTGGCGGCGCAAACCCACGTAGACAGGTCCATTCATAGCAGCGACCCGTTTATACAAACCAATATCGTAGGAACTCAAAACCTCTTAGAATCCTCTAGAATAAACCATGTGAAAAAATTTGTTTATATCTCTACGGATGAAGTCTATGGATCTATTCAAAACGGAAAATTCGTAGAAACAGATTCTCTCCATCCCTCTAGCCCTTATTCTGCGTCTAAAGCGGGAGGGGACCTGCTCTGTTTGGCCTATTGGCATACGTATAAATTTCCTGTCATCATTACGCGCTGCTGCAATAATTTCGGCCCCCACCAATTTCCAGAAAAAGTAATTCCAGTTTTTATTACCCATTTGCTAGAAGGGAAAAAAATACCCCTTTACGGGAATGGAAAAAATGTAAGAGAGTGGATCTATGTGCTCGATCATTGCAGAGCTATCGATTTAGTGTTTCAAAAAGGGAAGTTAGGAGAAATTTATAATATTGGAAGCGGTACGGAGTTAAATAATTTAGATCTGGCAAAACTCATTTTGAAGAATTTAGATTTTCCCACTCGCTTTATTCAACAGGTCACAGACAGACCCGGTCATGATTTAAGATATGCCTTAAACTCATCTAAATTAAGAAAATTAGGATTTCAACCAAAGCACACGTTCACGGAATATATGCATGAAACCATTCGTTGGTACAAAGAAAATACGGCCTGGTGGAAACAAATTAAAGATACTTCACCTTATAAAAAATATTTTAAAAAGCAGTATCCGGGTTTAACCCGAATATTGCGTTAGAAAATGAGAACCGAGACGAAAAAGATAGATGTTTTTTTAAAACAAAAAAATGAGAGAATAGTTAAAACTATTCGCGAATTTTTTTGTGAAGAAAAAATATCTATATTTTTCGTCGAATTCCATTTTCTAACGCAATATTCGGGTTTAAAGGTCCATTAAAGATGAAAATTGTTCTTACAGGATGTTCGGGTCTAGTTGGAAGTGATCTCTGGAAAAGATTAGAAAATCAACACGAGCTCTTTGCCTTGGGACGCAATAAACCTGAGTTTATAGAACAAAATTTTTGGAGAGAGGGGGACATCGTAGACACAGAATCAACGATTAAAATAATAGAAAAATTAAACCCGGACTGTGTCATTCATTCTGCCGCTATTTCTAATCCGGATGAATGTGAGTTAAATCCAAAACTAGCGTATCAGGTGAATGGACTGGGAACACGGAATTTGGTCCTTGCTTGCCAAAAGTTTGATACAGAAATGCTCTATATCTCCACCGACCAAATTTTTGACGGAAAAAAAGAGTCCCCCTATACGGAACTGGATAGTCCCAACCCAGTCAATGTGTATGGCAAATCTAAGCTTTGGGGGGAAAAATATGTTAAAACCCTATTGAGGAGATTTTATATTGTAAGGACTACTCTGGTCTATGGTCCAAGAAGGCCCACCTTTGTTGACCGGGTGGTTCAATCGTGTAAAACAAGAGAACCGGTGACAGCTGCCACCAATATAATCAATACCCTTACGTACTCGAAAGATTTTGCAGATGCGATGAGTTATTTAATTGAAACTCATCGCTATGGAACGATTCATTGTGTGAATGAAGGAGCCTGCAGCCGCTATGAATGTGCCCATTTTATTGCAAAATTACTGAATGCGGAGCCTGGTTTTATTATAAAAGGTGAAAAAGAGAATCTTTCCTTAAAGGCAACTAGGCCCGGGTATAGTCCTCTAGAGAACTTTGTTTGGAATCTTGAATCCTATCCGCCTTTAAGAAACTGGCAAAAGGCTTTACCAGATTTTATTGAAATGAAATATACGGCGCTGAGGTAAGGGAATCTTATGTTTAATATCTCCATGATTGGAACGGGCTATGTGGGACTTGTTTCTGGAACATGTTTAGCGGAAATAGGGCACCATGTTACATGCGTAGACAACCAAACCCAAAAGATTCAGATGTTAAAAAAGGGGAAAATTCCAATTTATGAACCCGGCCTAGAAGATTTAATTCACAAGAATATGAAGGCAAAGAGACTTTCTTTTTCTACTTCTATATCTGAATCTATTTCCACCGCTGATTTTGTGTTTATTGCCGTGGGCACTCCCCCCAGAAGCGATGGTTCCGCCGACCTCTCTTATGTCGAAAACGTGGCTCGGGAGATAGCCACACACCTTAAAAAATATATTGTTATTGTTGAAAAGTCGACCGTTCCTGTAGAAACGTGTGAATGGATTAAAAAGACGATTCTTCGCTATCATAAAGGGAATACCCCTTTTGACGTAGTTTCTAATCCAGAATTCTTAAGAGAAGGGAGCGCCGTTAACGATTTTCTTAGACCCGATAGAATCATTGTGGGAGCTGAGTCCCAAAAAGCCCGGGAATTGATGCAGAAACTCTATGGGCCCTTAAAAAGCCCCATGGTATTTACGGACCCTAAAAGCTCAGAACTTATTAAACATGCTTCTAATTCTTTTCTGGCGACTAAAATTTCGTATATCAATGCGGTCGCTAGACTCTGTGAAAAAGTGGGGGCCAATGTGGAAGAGGTCGCAGAGGGGATGGGATTTGATAAAAGAATTGCCAGATCTTTCTTAAACGCTGGCTGTGGTTTTGGCGGTTTTTGCTTTCCCAAGGATTTAGAGGCTTTTCTTTGGATTTCTAAAAAATTAGGGGAAGATTTTCATCTCTTAGAGAGTGTAAAAAAAATAAATGAAGAACAAAAAATACATTTTGTTCACAAAATTGAACAGGCCTTATGGATTCTGCAAGGGAAAACCATTGGGCTCTTGGGGCTTGCCTTTAAGCCGAATACGGATGATATGAGGTTGGCACCCTCCATTGATATTATTCACATGTTGCAAGAGAGAGGCGCTCGCATACAGGTTTATGATCCGATTGCCATGCCGCAGGCTAAAAAAGTGTTAAAGAATATAAAATATTGTAAATCTCTTTATGAGGTGACAAAAGATGCAGATTGCTTAGCCCTCGTGACCGATTGGGATGAATTTAAGGAAATGGATCTAAAACGAGTTAAATCGTTAATGAAACACCCCACGATCGTGGATGGGAGAAATATATTTAATTTAGATAGAATGAAAAAATTAGGTTTTAGTTATCATTCTATCGGGAGAAAAAGCGTTTAATGCGAATATTAATAACAGGAGGAGCTGGATTTTTAGGCAGCCATCTTTGTAACTATTTACTTGACAAACAACATACTGTGATCTGCATGGATAACTTAGCTACGGGTAGACTCAGCAATATTGAACCTTTTTTTCACAAGGATCGTTTT
>JAHFCA010000167.1 GCA_023249715.1 Elusimicrobiota bacterium | reverse complement strand
AGGAAATGGTGCGAATATACTTTTGAGGAAGTAAAAAACCCAAAATATAGTAAAGAATCGCGGCAAAAATTATCCAAAAAATTTGAGACCAACCTATAATTTGTCCGGTCCATTTTGTATAGAAACTTCCCAATCCAAATTTAAAGAGAAGAGTCCCAATGACAATAACCCCTATTCCTTGGTAAGAATATTTTTTAAATGGAATTTCTTTATGGATAAAGCGGGGAAGAAGCGCTCCTCCTGCAAAATAAAGTCCCAATAATAGAGACCCCACACCATTCGGTATGCTCCACGTTGGGGGAGGGGGAGGTTTATGATGGAGCCAGCTTTCCCAGGGCCAATACCATCCCCAATTGGGGCCGCGCATAAAAGTCCCGATAACAATTAGAATAAACCATAAGGCTATTCCAAAAAGAAAAAAAGTATTGGCGAAGGGACGTTCCTTAAGGGAATAAAAACCAACTCCATTTGAGTTATTGTCTACATATGGAATTGCCATGAGACCCATTACAATCAGAGTTGGTAAAGCCACCCCCGCAATCCATGGATCAAAATAAACTAAAAGTTCTTGAAGACCTAAAAAGTACCAGGGAGCCTTGGCTGGGTTAGGCGTTACATTTAAATCGGCAATTTCTTCTAATGGAGCTTTAACCCAAATCGCCCATGCAATTAAGAGAGCGAGCGCGCTCATGGCAAAGAGATACTCTCTTACCACTAAGTTGGGCCAAACGTCTAATTTTTCTTCATTTTTATTTTTTAAATCTAAGGGAGCCGCAGAAAAACCATCTTTTCTTATTCTCCAAAAGTGAACAATCATAAAAACTCCCGCTAGGAAAGGGAACGCAATGCAGTGGAGAACATAAAAACGCAATAAGGCTGTTTCGCCAACATAGGTTCCGCCTAAAAGCATAAAGCGGGCATCATTTTTTAAATTAGCAATGGTAAAAGGTCCTTCTGCTCCTAAAATGGGAGTATTGGATGCCATATTCGATCCTACCGTAATAGCCCAAATAGCAATTTGATCCCAAGGAAGAAGGTATCCGCTAAAAGAAAGAAGCAGAGTTAAAACTAAAAGAATAGTTCCAATGACCCAATTGAATTCTCGTGGAGATTTATAAGACCCGGTTAAAAAGACTCGAATCATGTGGAAGATAGTGATAATCACCATGAGATGGGCTGCCCAACGGTGAAAATTTCTCCAAAAGCTTCCCAATGTGACTACATACTCCAAATCTTTAATATCCTGATAAGCCAAATTTACTGTGGGTCTGTAGTAAAACATGAGCAATAATCCAGATATGGTTAAGACAAAGAAAAGCCCAAAAGAGAGCCCCCCTAATCCCCAAGTATAGGTAAAACGGACAGCGCGTCGTCTAATTTTAGCGGGGTGGAGGTGGAGCCAAACGTTTCCAATAATATGTTGCGCTCGGTCCCTAGGAGTATCGTGCCATTTGCCGCCACGGAACATGGAACGCCAGATGGGGTGTTCTAGAATTTCTTTTTTTGTTTTTTCAATAAATGCTTTCATGGAAAGATAAAATTTTAGGCGTGATCCAACGAAATCTGAAATTGTTTTTTCTCTCTCAACCCCGGCCTGGTTTCTACAATAGATTTGTCCACTAAAATTTCGCCGGTGGGTAAAAGGGTCACAGCGCAGCGGTTCAGCGGCTTAGGGGCAGGCCCCGCGATTACATCTCCCTGCATCGTAAAGTTTGATCCATGGCAGGGGCACTTAAATCTTTTTTCGGCATCAAACCAGTTGGGGGTGCAACCGAGGTGCGTACAGCGCCCCCATAGAGCATACAGTGAATTTTCCGCGCGCACAATCCAGACCCGCTGTTCTTTCATCCATCGGGTCGACACGCCTACAGGATAATCTTCGGGTTTTCCCGCTTTAAAAATTTGTGGGGATTCATAGAGAACATTCGGCAGCATAAAACGGCCCATGGCAACCGCGGAAGAAGCTGCAAAAGTGGCAAACGCCGCCCAAGCGGTCCATAAAAAATCTTTACGCGTTATTTCTGGGTTTACGTTGGGTGCGGTCGTCTTTATTTCTTCCATAAAACTAGTATTAGATAAAAAAAATATTACACTGTCAATTTTTGTCTAGCGGTTAGTTAAACCGGTTCATCGCCTTTTCTATTCCTTCTAGAAGAGTGGTTTCAATAGCGGTTGTTGCCATTAAAAGAGTTTCTTCCATTAATTTTTTATCTTCTTTAGAAAATGGTTGAAGCACAAAGTGAGTAGGATCTTTGTCTGTGGGCAGAGGCCCGGTGCCCAATCTCAGCCTGGGATAGTCTTGAGTGACTAATTCCTCTTGAATAGATTTTAGTCCATTGTGACTTCCTGCGGACCCATTTTTTCGGATGCGTATCCTTCCTAAAGGGATATCAAAATCATCGGTGCAAATTAAAATTTCCTTCGATGGACAATCAAATTTTTTGAGTAAAGATTTTACCGCGGAGCCCGAATGGTTCATGTAACCGTTTAGATAAACATAGGAAGGATTGGAATTTGTCCAATAAAATTCTTTTTCCTTTATCCAGGGAAGGCACTTTTTTTTTGTGATAGTTTCCAGCAACATTTTCCCAAAATTGTGAGGGGTATTTTCATATTCTTTTCCGCTATTTCCCAACCCAATAATAAAACGAATATTCTCTTCCATAGTAAATAGTGGTTCTTGGGTTTGGGGGCGTGCAGCCTCCACCCAACAATATTATTTTGCGGGAGGAGTGGGAGTGGCTTTGCCGGGAGCCGCGGCAGCAGGAGTGGTTCCGTCTTCCTCTTCGGGTTTCTTACCTTTGGCAATAACTTCTGGTTCGGCCGTGGTGGGTGCCTCTACTGCAGGGGCTTCTTCTAATATGGTAGGAGCTACCAAATTCGCTACCAATTGGTTGGGATCGGTTAAAATCTGAACTCCCGAGATTTCTTTTAAATCCTTCACAGAAATTCCGTGTCCGATATCCAGGTGCGTAACATCAATATCAATTTTAGACGGCGCATCTTTAGGCAAACAGAGAACCTTGAGTTCTCGTACCATGTGTTGCAGAATTCCGCCTGACAATTTAACGCCTTTGGCTTCTCCCACAAAGTGAATGGGAACCAGGAGCTCCAGTTTTTCGGTTAAATTAATTCTTTGAAAGTCTACGTGCAGACAGCCCTCGGTTACCACATCTCTTTGGACTTCTTTAATAACGACGTGTTCCACTTGGCTGCCCCATTTTAACTCTACAATGGCATTGTGGTTATTTAAAATCTTAAGAAAGCTTTTTTCCGGAACCTTCAGTAAGCCAAGCCCATCTTCTTTTTTAGAGGACTTCTTTTTAGTCCCGCCATAAAGGACCGCCGGGATCCAACCCGATTTTCTTAAGTCTTTTAATTGGCCATTCGTAAGATTTTCTCTAGTTTCTGCTTCTAATATAATTGTTTGCATATAAAATTATCCTTTCTTAATTCCGGTTTCCTCTAGATTGACGAGACGTCTATTATACAAAAAGTTCGCTTATAGAGGAACCTGAATGTATTCTTTCTATCGCTTCCGCCAAAAGTCTGCCTACCGATAAAACGGTTACAAATTTAGGTTTGGTCTGTTGTAACGGAATCGTGTTGGTGACGACAATTTCCTGAATGGGAACCGTGCTCAACCTTTCGATGGCGGGTCCGGCAAAAATTCCGTG
>JAHFCA010000166.1 GCA_023249715.1 Elusimicrobiota bacterium | reverse complement strand
ACTTTCCTATCAGCGGGATGGGAGTTCCGGGATAGGCCAGCTGCCAGCGGATTAAGAGAATGAGAGAAAAACCGATGAGCAAAAAAATAAGAGACGTAAACATATATTGCAGACCAATCGTCTTATGGTCTAAAGAAAAAAGATACTTGCGGACAAATGTTTCTTCGTGAGAGTGTTCTTGTGGGGTCATAAATTTATCCTTTTTTATGGGAAGCTAACCAATCTTGAAATTTTTTCGGCGAGAGAACGGTAACATCGCCCCGCATGCGATAATGGCCGGCGCCGCAGAGTTGGGCGCAGCCAATCTCGAACTCTCCTTCCATTTTTGGTTCAAACCAGACGGGAATTTTCATTCCGGGGACAGCGTCCTGCTTCATTCTAAATTCTGGAATAAATAAACTATGGATGACATCCAGGGAAGAGAGTTGAATGAGAACCGGTTTTCCTAAAGGAATGTAAAGATTGTTTACAGAAACAATGTCGTCTGCGGCAGCGGTATCTGTTGGGTCTAAGCCAAGGGGATTGTCGGCATTGATGAGGGCGGGAGAAGTTTTTCCAAACTGTCCGTCGCTCCCCGGATAATGGATAGTCCAGGCGAATTGTTCCGCCACGATGCGGACTTCTGTGGCTTTATCTCTTTGCGGCAGATCGTTTTTAATGTGGGAATAGACGGGAATGCCGATGGCAAAGATGAGCCAGATTTCAAAAAAGAGGACGGCGCCGTCGGGCAACAGGGAAGTCCATGTGGCTTTATGCGCATACTGAGCGGGCACACCTTCTTTTTTTCGGTAGCGAATGAGGCAATAAACTAAATAGATAGCCCACAAAATAAAAATGGTAAACATCACACCGTGAAGAATGGTGAGCCCTAAGTCTATTTTTTCCGCGTAGGTAGACGCTTGTATGGGCAGGCCCCAACCGTAGTTCGATAGGTTATTCATTTGCTTTATATTGCAATAACGTAATCACTAAACTGGCGGCTAGGAGCAACGCTCCCAAGCCTATATGCGACGTTAAAATAACGATTCGGACATTTGCCGGAAAAAGTGAAACTCCAAAAAGTGGAGAAACGGCAGTGAGGCCTAAAACCATTTGAGCTAAAAGAAGGGCGAGAAAAAATAGGCCGGCTCTAAATAAAATTTTATTTCCTCTAAATTCTTTCACTATATATAAGGAAAGAACTCCTCCAAGGAGCGCCACTAAAAAGCCGTTCCCTATGTGGCCATAGAGCGGACGCATTCCTAGCCCATGGCGAAACGAAGCGCCAAGAATTAATTGGATAAAAAGCAGAATAAAGACAGATACTGAAATGAGGGGGTAAGTTCGAAGGCCAAGAAAAAATTTTTTTCTTACGCGAGGTGAAAATAGAAATTGGGCGCTTCCGTTATTTTTCCAGATGGGGGAAGTGAACAAGGCGATTGAGACCATGAGACAGAAAAAAGTTTGGGCGAGGGTAGCGTGCAGGGTAGAGATGGCCGGGGGGAGGCCATAGAGCACCGTAATTCCGCCCAGAAGCGCTTGAATTAGAACGAGACCGAGCGCGAGGGTAGATAGAATGGAAACTTTACTTTTTCCTTTACTCTTCCAAAGCCAGCCGCTAAGAATGGCGGAGAGTATTAAAACAATGCCCGCGATCACGCGGTGGCCATGTTCAAAAAAAACTCCTCCTTTCATTTGCGGAAAAAATTGTCCAAAGGAAAGAGGCCAGTCGGGGACCGCAAGCCCCGACCCTGTAGTTGTTACCAAAGAACCGGCAATAAGCAAGAAAAATGTGGTGACCGCGGTAGTTAAGGCAAAAATATTTAAGGAAGAGCGTTCCATTTTTACCAGCTTTCCTCCGCGGATACAGGGGGTCTTAAGGAGTAGAGATATTCCACAAGAGCGTCGATTTCATCTTCTTTAAGATACTCTCCCCAGGAGGGCATATAAATATAAGGCGCTTCTTTAGAAGAATTGGCGGGGACAGGTTTAGAGCCTTTAAAAATTTTGTTTTTTAATTCTTCTTTAGAAAAACCATCGGCCACCAGTTTTAAAGAAGGAATTTGGTTCCCCACAACATTATTGTTGGGGTAACCTCCCTTTCCAGAATGGCCATGGCAGCCCACGCAGCCGACTCGTAGGAAAATAGTTTCGCCTCTTTTAACGGGGTCCTGGAGGAGCTCTCTGGTATTCCAGGGAGCTTCTCCTTTTCTAAAGAGATTTCCTTTAAGCGAGGAGAGATAGTCCACTAAATCTTTGCGGGCCTGGTCTTTTAAATAAAAGTTGGGCATGAGCGTATTTTTTTTCCATTCGGGTGGATTTTTCAGCCAAAGGTCGAGCCATTCCGGGCTTTTTCTAAAGCCAATGGTCGTAAGGTCGGGACCAAGGGCGCCGCCTTCTTTGCCGATGCGGTGGCAGGTTGTACAGCCATATCCAACAAATTGAGCTTTGCCTTTAGCAATCTTAATTTCTTGGGATTCTTTTTGGCCGCAACCCATTATGCACACGAGAGCGATAAGGAAAAATTTTCTATAAATCATCCGGAGGAAGAATTTTATCACACCCTTCCGATTCAAGTCAATTTTTGGAACTTGGACTTTACGCTTGGATTTTGAGGAGGCGGGCGCGGAAAACTTCTTCGGTAAGTTCTTGGAGATTATAAACAGGTCTAGCGACCGTAGCAGAAAGCAGTTGATAGATTTGGACTTGGAACTTTTTGTTGAAATCGTTTTCCCATCTGGAATCTAAATCGGTGAATATCTGTACGCGGCTCCCGATCCAGTTCCAACCATTGAGAACCGTATAAAGTTTTTCGGCCCTCATTTTCCCTTTAGAATTTAAAATTTGCTTCATTTGATAGCCAGCTAAGGAGCGCGCTTTATCTTGAGAAAGCATTTGGCTAAGAAGCTGCCAGGACTCCGAATCTAATCTTCTGCTGAGTTCCAACCTAATATCTTGATCTTGATTAGCGACGAATACAATTTTATCGTCTCTGGAACGTTCTCTCATGTGATGAGCGATAGCGGCTATCACTGTGGCAGCCTTTGACTGAGAATCAGAACTCCTTTCAAAGAGGCTGCTCACATCATAGACAAGAGTTCCATGAATGGATTTTAATTCTTGGGCGGTGGATAATCCAAGGGCGTACCCTTCTGAGAAAAGTTTTTCTAATTTTGCGCTATATTCAGGGGTTAGATTGGCAGGCATTAATAGACCTGAAGAAGGATCCAACACATCATAGCCCGTCACTTTTCGATCCAAGAGATTTTTCTCCACTGGAATAACCGCAAATTCTCCAAAGATTTTTTGCAAGATGGGATAGGAATAACCATCGGTTGAAACTTGAGATTCAAACCCGTTTTCATTGAGACCTTCCATGAGACCCAGAGTTTTAACGATTTCACCGATCGCTTTTAGATCGCGGCCATTAGGCTGTGATTTATTTTGCAAACGATGCATCCTGCTATCGATAAAAGATTTAAGTTCAGCCGTTACTTTTTCTCGTTTTGAAAGATTATTTTCAAAACTAAGGAGCCTCACTTTTTTCTCTAAATCATTAATCCCGACCGGTTTGAATGCTTGGCATAAGATTCCTGAAATAATTGCGAGGAGCGCTAAGCCCATGGTCCATGGGTTCCATAAAATCTCTGTTGCTGTGAGTGGGTGAACTGTGTCTTTAATAAGTTCTTGCGCATTAGCCGGTAAGCT
>JAHFCA010000165.1 GCA_023249715.1 Elusimicrobiota bacterium | reverse complement strand
CCACTTCCTTGGCGCCGGGAGGCGTTATGCACCCCGCTTTCTACAATTCTCTGGGCGCCATGCACGGAACCATCATGATCTTTTTAGGCATTGTTCCTCTGGGCGTGGGAGCTTTTGGAAACTATTTTCTTCCTCTCCAGATTGGAGCGCGCGATATGGCGTTCCCGCGGCTGAATATGATGTCGTACTGGGTCTATTTTTTAGGGGGCGTCATCATGCTTTTAAGTTTTGTTCTCCCCGGAGGAGCGGCGCAATCGGGCTGGACCTCTTATGCTCCCCTTTCCGTTCTATCGCCCGGGCAAACCACATGGCTCTTTGGCATGACTTTTTTAATTACCTCTTCTCTTCTAGGCTCTATTAATTTTATTGTCACTACCTTAAATTTAAGAGCTCCCGGACTTACCTGGTCCAGGCTCCCGCTTTTTGTCTGGGCGCAGTTTGTTACAGCCCTATTGCTTTTGTTTGCCTTTCCCGTTTTACAGTCGGGAGCCATCCTCCAGCTTTTAGACCGCGTGGCTCAAACCAGTTTCTATATTCCTAAAGATTTAATTGTCGGCGGAGCCCCAGTCGATCGCTCTGGCGGCGGCAGCGCTCTTTTGTGGCAACACCTCTTTTGGTTTTTAGCCCATCCGGAAGTGTACGTTTTACTTTTACCCGCCATGGGCATTGTGGCCGAAATTTTGGCGAATGGAACGCGCAAGCCTATTTTTGGCTACAAAGAAATTGCCGGCTCCTTTTGTTTTATAGGAATTTTATCTTTCATGGTTTGGGCGCACCACATGTTTATCAGCGGCATGAAAACATCTCTCAGCTATCTGTTTATGACCACCACCATGATTATTTCCGTACCCTCTGTCGCCATTCTCACCTGTTTTCTTTTAAGCCTTAAGGGCGCCTCTATCCGGTTTACCGTCCCCATGCTCTTCGCCCTCGCTTTCTTACCCATGTTTGGAATCGGCGGGCTCACCGGGTTACCCTTGGGTTTTATTCCCACGGACGTCTATCTGCACGACACCTATTATGTAATTGGCCATTTTCACTACGTAGTGGTAACCGGCTCCATGATTGCTCTTCTTGGCGGCATCTACTATTGGTTTCCAAAAATGTTTGGCCGTAAAATGAATGAAAAACTGGGTAAAATTCACTTTTGGGGAACCCTGGCTACCATGAACGGAATATTTTTCCCCATGTTCATACAAGGACTCGCCGGCGTGCAAAGAAGGCTGTTTGACCCCACCGTTCAACACCACAATCTCATTGTGCAGCCGAGCAATATATTTATGTCCTTTTGCGCTTTTGCCCTGTTAGCTTTTCAAATCCCTTTTATCTACAATTTCTTTCACAGTATTTTTAAGGGTGAAAAAACAGAAGAAAATCCCTGGAAGGCCACCACCTTAGAGTGGGCTTGTCCTTCTCCCCCGCTGCCGCACCAAAATTTCGCCGAGACTCCCACGGTGCATAAAGGCCCCTACGAATATAGCGTGCCGGGTCAGGCGGTAGATTTTTCGCCGCAGAATGTGCCATAAACTATGAAACCAGTGAATACACCTCTAGAAACCGGAACCGGAATTCCCAATGGAAAATTGGGCATGTGGGTTTTTTTAGCCAGCGAAGTCATGCTCTTTGGAGGATTTATCAGCTCCTACGTCATCCTAAGAACAGGGAGCAACTTTTTCCCTATTCCTGCCCGAGAATTGTTAGGAGTTCCTTTAGCCACCCTCAATACGTTTATATTAATTTCCAGCTCGGTCACCATGGTGCTGGCCTTAGATGCCATTCAATCGGGAAATAAAAAAGGACTCGTCAATTATCTTAAAGCCACCCTTATTCTTGGATGTTGTTTCTTAGCCATTAAGAGTTACGAATATCCCCACAAGTGGCACGAAGGCATTACGCTTTGGGGCAATCTCTTTGGTTCCTTTTATTTTACGCTTACGGGGCTTCACTGCCTGCACGTTATCGGCGGTTTAATTTTTAATTTTTATATTTTAACTCAGGCGCGGAAAGGGGCCTACTCTCCCGAAAATTGCGAAAGAGTGGAATATGCCGGCCTCTATTGGCACTTTGTCGATCTCGTATGGGTCATTCTATTCCCCATATTTTATCTCTTATGAAAAGCTCTCATTCTAAACTTTATTTAACCATCTTCGCGGCGTTAGCCTTCTTAACCATTCTAACAGTCAGTGTCTCGTATCTCCACTTAGACAGAATAAAGGCGATCTCCGTCGCTTTAATCATCGCTTCCATTAAAGTTTCTCTCATCGCGGCCTTCTTTATGCACTTAAAAATGGAAAAAAAGTGGATCCATGGCTTTTTTTACATCGCGATTTTCCTGGCGCTTTTTCTGCTTCTTTTGGTGCTGCCCGATTTAGGCTGGAGTTGCGCTGTCTGTTTTGGCGAAGGAAACGACGAAATTAAAAAAGGCTTCTTTTGGGGAATTCTCCTTCTTCTAACTCTTCCTGTATTATTAACTGGGGTGATTGGCACCAAAATCCTCCTCGCCACCCATAAGAAAACAAGATGAGGGACAGTGTTCTATTTTTATTTTCAACTCGCATTCGCAAAAATTTTTTCTTAGGCTTTTTAACTCGGCTCGCTAACGCGAGCCTTCAAACAGAAAAAGCCAGAGGAACTATATCGAAAAAATTTTTGCTCCTAGGCCGCTCGGATGAAAATAAAAATAAAACACTGTCCCTTCTATCTGACTATATTGCGCTCACCAAACCCGGTATCTTAACTGCTTCGCTCTACACAACACTAGTTGGATATCTATTAGCTTCCCCGGTAGGGGCTCAGATTACGTCCAACGATTTTTGGATTCTTCTCCACACCCTCTTGGGTACAGCTTTAGTGGCCATGGGAGCGGGATCGCTCAACATGCTCATAGAAACCGAAATCGATTCTCGGATGGACCGCACAAAAAATAGACCCCTCCCTCAAAATAGAGTCTCTCCCGTCGGAGCATTTTTTTTGGGAGCGCTCACTTCTTCTTTAGGAATTGTGCACCTCTGTAGCGCGGTCAATCTTGCGGCCGGCTTTTTAGCCTCTCTCACCCTTGTTCTCTACTTGGTTTTCTATACGCCGCTTAAGGAGAAATCATATTTTTCTCTCATCGTCGGCGCGGCCAGCGGCGCGCTGCCTCCGCTCATTGGCTGGGCCGCCAAAAGCGGTTTTCCTCTAGGAGCGGGCTGGTCCCTTTTTCTCATTCTTTTTCTCTGGCAATTTCCCCATTTTCTTTCTCTCTCCTGGATTTACAGGAAAGATTACAAACAGGCAAATCTCAAAGTGGTTCTCCAAGAGGACGAATCCGGCCACCAAACCGCGCGCTGGGCGCTTTTAACGTCTCTCGCTGTTTCTACCGCAAGCATCCTCCCCTATGCTCTCGATCTGGGTGGAATTTTTTATCTCTTAAGCGCCCTGACCTTAGGAATTATATTCACGGGAACCAGCTTTTTCTTCTTAAAAAAAAGAACCCTCTCCTCCGCCAAAATTCTCTTTTTCACTTCTATTGCCTACCTCCCCCTTTTATTTCTCCTCTTAGTTCTATTTTAAAAAAGTATTTATACTCAATCTGTTTAATAATCAAGCGTAAGATTATTCACGCATCAATTTTTTAATCTTACTTTCCTCCTTGACGAAATCCTTACCTTAAGTTATACTTTTTTAGCAGGAGGAAAATACTCATGACCA
>JAHFCA010000164.1 GCA_023249715.1 Elusimicrobiota bacterium | reverse complement strand
CTGATTCACTTAGCCTATCCCCCTTCTAAATTTGGCTTTTTGTATGCCAAAACCATGATTAAAGCGTCCTGTCAAAAAGCGAAGCGCATTATCGTAACATCGTATTATACGCAGGAAGATCTCTCTCAAAAATTGTCTATTCCGAAAGACACAATTACGGTGATCCCTACCGGACCAGGGATTCAATTTGATGGTCTGGATCCCAGTCCTAGAAAATGGGAGGCAGACACTCCTGTCTCTATCACCCAGTACCCCTATATTCTTTATGTTGGCAATATTAGAAAATCAAAAAACATTGAAACACTATGCGAAGCGGTGCTCCAAGCAAAAAAGAAAGTTCCGGAAATTAAATTAATCCTGGCTGGAAAAATTTCAATGCCGCAATTAGTTGAAAAATATAAAAATAGCCCGGAAATTAAATTCTTAGGGGAATCTTCTGTAGGCCGACTTAAAGAACTCTATGCGCGCGCAAAACTGTTTGTATTTCCCTCTTATTACGAAGGATTTGGCTTGCCACCCCTAGAAGCGATGGCTTGCGGCGTGCCCTGTATTGTTTCGAATGCGACTTCTCTTCCAGAAGTGTGTGGCAACGCGGCTGAATATTTTGATCCCGATGACAAAGAAACGCTCGCTAAAAAATTGGTAGAACTCTGGAATAACTCCGCTAAAAGAGAGGAACTAATTCAGAAAGGCTTTGAAAACATAAAACGATTTAGCTGGGAAAAGTGCGCAAAAAGCATGGCGAACCTATTTAAAGATACTCTAAGGATGAATAGAGATGAATGCTAATCCCAGAATAGCGCTGGTCCATGATTGGCTTACTGGAATGAGAGGTGGGGAAAAGGTTCTGGAAATCTTTTGCGACCTCTACCCAGAGGCAGACATTTTTACTCTGATTCATGTCCCCGGCTCCGTCTCTCACAGGATAGAATCTCATCCCATTCATACTTCTCTTCTTCAGAAATTACCGAACATTAAAAAATATTACCGCTATATGTTGCCCCTCATGCCTAAGATAATGGAGTCTTTTAATTTGGAAGGGTATGATTTAGTGATCTCAACAAGCCACTGCGTGGCAAAAGGGTGTGACGTTCCTCAAACAACACTTCACATCTGCTACTGTTTTACTCCAATGCGCTATATCTGGGACCAATTTGATACCTATTTCAATCAAGGACAGAATAGTTTTATTACCACTTTTTTTATGAAATGTCTGCGCGGCCCTTTACAAAAATGGGATATTACATCTTCAGAGAGAGTGGACACCTTTATAGGGATTTCTCAATTTATAAAAAACCGTATTAAAAATTGTTATAACAGAGAGGCCACCGTCATTTATCCTCCCGCGGACACCTCTTTTTACACTCCCTCCCCAACCGCTTCCTCTGATTATTTTTTAGTTGTCTCCGCCCTTGTTCCTTATAAAAGGGTGGATATCGCCATTGAAGCGTTTAACGGTTCGGGGTTACCGCTAAAAATAGTGGGCACGGGCCCGTTGGAAAAAAAATTTAAAGCGATGGCAAAGAAGAACATCGATTTTATTGGCTGGGCCGATGATACCAGTCTGAGAAATTTTTATCAAAACTGTAAAGCTTTGATCTTTACGAGTGAAGAAGATTTTGGCATTGTTCCTATAGAAGCGATGGCTTGCGGAAAGCCTGTCATTGCTTTTAAAAAAGGCGGAGCTTTAGAAACAATTCTTGAAAACGTTACTGGACTCTTCTTCCCTGAGCAAACAGCTCAATCCCTGCTAAACGCGCTCAATCAATGGCCCCAGTATCAATGGGAACCGTCTCGAATTCGCCATCAAGCCTTGAATTTTGGGAAAGATATTTTTTTAAAAAAAATTAAACTATTTCTAAATGAAAAAATAGTATAAAATTATATTTTATGTCTTTTCTGAAAAAAGGGCTCCTCTCGTTTACACTATGCGTTAGTGATATTTTCGCAATCACTCTCTCCTTTCGGAGTGCGTATGGAATACGTTTTTATTTTGTCCCTTTCTTAAATATTTTTCCTATCACCAAAGGGCTCCCGCACTGGGATATTTATATCCTTATCCTTAAAATTGCCCTTCCTATTTGGATTATGGTTTTAATGCTCTTTGGCAAACTATATTCTGCCATTACTCAGGATGCCGCCAATGAATTTTTAGCCATTGTAAAGAGCACTTTTCTATCTACCGTGCTCATGGTTTTAGCCACCTTTCTCATCCGCCAATATGAGTATTCGAGGCTGATGTTTATTTTAAATTTCTTTATTTCCATTGTTTTTATTTTTGTCTCTCGGACAGCGCTTAAATCCATCTTAGGATTTATAGCCAGAAAATCTACTCTGCAAGAAACCGTTATGGTCCTAGGCGAGGGGAATAGCATGAAAACGGTGATTCAGCTATTACAAAAAGATCCTCATAAAACAGTTTTAGTTTTTTCCAAATCGGAAATGGGTCAAGCGAAAACAGTCCTCATGAATGCGCATTTTAAAGGAGAACTCTTAGTTTCGGGCCAACTGGTGGAGGAAGACTCCTTACAAGAAATATTCGATCTTTGCGAAAATAAAGAGATAGAAATTAAAATAGTACCCGAACTTCTTGAAATGCGTTTAGGCGAAATTATGGTGGACAATTCTCTTGGAATTCCTATATTTCATTTAAAACCGCTCAGCCTGCATGGTTTTAGATATTTCATTAAACGTTTTTCCGATGTGCTCGTATCGATTACGGCAGTGACTTTGGGATTTATTCCTTTTCTTATTATAGCCGGTCTTATCCGTTTAGACTCAAAAGGAGCTGTTTTCTTCCGGCAGGAAAGAGTGGGTTTTAAAGAAAAACGTTTTAACTGTTTAAAATTTAGAACCATGCACCTCCATGCAGAGAAACTTTTAGAGGATTTAAATCTGCAAAGTTTTAGGGGAGGTCCCGCTTTTAAAATGAAAGGAGATCCCAGAGTTACCCGCGTAGGAAAACTTTTAAGAAGATTTAGTTTAGATGAGTTCCCTCAAATTTGGAACGTTTTAAAGGGGGATATGAGTCTCATCGGGCCGCGCCCTCAAGTGCTTAAGGAGGCGAATGGAAATCCGCAGTGGGCAAAAAAGAGATTTCGGGTAAAACCCGGCATTACCGGTCTGTGGCAGGTAAGCGGTCGGGCGGATTTAACGTATGAAGAGATGATGCGTTTAGATATTTTTTATTTAGAAAACTGGACGCCAGGTCTCGATCTTAAAATCCTTCTCAAAACAATTCCAGTTATGGTCACCGGAAAAGGAGCGTACTAAATGAGCAAAGATTTAACCGCTCTAATTCTTACCGGGGGAATGGGGACTCGTCTAAGACCCTTAACCCTTTACTCTCCCAAACCCTTATTGCCAATAGGAAATTTACCTTTTTTAAGCTATCCCTTAGCTTTGCTCCGCAGTCATGGAGTAAAAGAAGCTGTTCTCTGCACCGCCGATTCTCCTAAACCCTATGAAAAGTTTATCCAACAGCAAAAAAAATTAGGCACCCGCGTCACATGTTCTCGAGAGTTTCAGTCTTTAGGGACTGCCGGAGCGCTTAAAAACGCAGAAAAATTTATTCAGGCTTCTCCCTTTTTTATCTTTAATGGGGACGTGCTCACGGATATTTCTTTAAGAGAACTTTTAAAATTCCATCGTTCAAAAAGAGCGGCAATTACGATTGCCTTAATCCGGGTTCTGAATCCTCAAAGTTATGGGCTGGTTCTAACGGA
>JAHFCA010000035.1 GCA_023249715.1 Elusimicrobiota bacterium | reverse complement strand
TTCAAAATGATACTTAGAAAATTCTTTTTCTAATTGTTTATGAATCTCTCCGTAGGTATGATTCTCGTCCCAAAAAATATCAAACACGTTCGACTTCCCTTGCGAAAACAGTGTCAATCGTTCTAAACCGTACGTAATTTCTACGGAGATAGGATTTAAATCTATTCCGCCAATTTGTTGGAAATATGTAAATTGGGTAATTTCCATGCCATCCAACCACACTTCCCAGCCCAATCCCCACGCTCCTAACGTAGGAGATTCCCAATCGTCCTCCACAAAACGAATATCGTGCTGGTCAATTTTAATGCCGCACGCCTTTAAGGAACGCAAATAACTCTGCTTAATATCCATGGGGGCAGGTTTAACAAGCACCTGATATTGATAGTAATGGGTTAAACGGTTAGGGTTCTCTCCATAACGGCCATCCGCCGGCCGCCGGCATGGCTCCACATAGGCGCACGCCCAAGGCTGGGGCCCTAACGCTTTTAAAAAAGTGGCTGGGTTAAAGGTTCCCGCTCCCTTTTCCACGTCGTAGGGCTGCCAAAGGAGGCAGCCTTCATCGGCCCAAAACTTTTGCAACGTCATAATAATATCTTGTAACGTCATTATTAATATCCTAAGGCAACTTTTTGCTGGAACTGATCGGTCTTTAATGGCGCAGGTAAATATTGAGCGAGATATCGGCTTGTAATTATTTCTAAATTCCGGGTCTCTTTTTCGGTAAAAATAGTTTCCAACACATTCCAAGAAGCTAACATTCTAAACAAAGAGCGTTCCATTTCTGTTAACAACTTCCACGATGGATGGTGTCCCAAACTATACCCCAGAGCTTTAAGTAAATGCAAGCTAAATCGGCAGCGAACCAAGAGAGGCTGTTTTGCTATTTCTAATTCATCTAAAGCGTTCATCAAAATTTCGTACTCCTGTAAACTGGGATTAAACTCTTTGGTTAATTTATCCAAAATTTCGCAAACGGCGCTGGCTTGAATGGTCCGGTCTAAATCGAAGTGAAGCGCGCTGTGTAACTTTATAATTTCCCCGCTGATCACTTTTCCCGGATCTCTAAGGCCAGCCCGAGGGGTCCCCGCAAGAAAGATCTGGAATCTGGACTCGCAAAACGGAAAAGTAAGCGGTTTTAATTTGGAAACGCTTTTTTTAACGCCGGTAATCTTCGCTTTTACTTTTCCTAACTCTTTAGTAAATAAAGTTAAACGTTTATCGAACTCGTTTAACTCTTCTACCTTTAAAACAACTCCTTCTACAATTTGAATCACAAAGATAGTATTTTTATCTATTTCTCTCTTAAAGTCAAGGTGTCCCCCATTTTCTAATTTGATACAATGAAGTTATGGTATTTGAAATTATTTGGATTGAGATTTTATTTATCTTAATCCTAATCCTGATCAACGGCTTTTTTGCCGGATCCGAAATAGCGGTCGTTTCTTCCCGTAAAAGCGCCCTTCATAAACTACTAAAAAGCGGCAGACATTCCGCCTCCATTGTAAGCAAATGGCTTAAAGAACCAGAAGAATTCCTTGCCACCGTTCAAATCGGCGTGACCCTTGTGGGAGTTTTAGCCGCTACTGTAGGAGGAGCGATTGCCATTGAATATCTCAAACCACAACTACAAAAAATTTTTTATCTTTACCGGTGGGCGGAACCGTTGGCAATTGGAATTGTCACCCTTATTATTACCTATCTTTCCTTAGTTTTTGGAGAACTCGTTCCAAAATCTCTGGCGTTAGTGCATAAAGAAGAAATGGCGTTACGAATTGCCCGTCCCATCCTTGTTCTCTCTAAAATAGCCGCGCCTTTTGTGCGCATCCTTACGAGTTCCACACGGTTATTCCTCCGCCTCTTTAAACAAAAAGAGATCCCTAAAGAGATGTTTGTCTCTGAAGAAGAAATTCGTTTTTTAATCAGCGAAGGGGCCAACCTTGGCGTTTTTGACTCCACCGAACAACAAATGATCCCCAAAGTATTTGATTTTGCCCAGGTGCAAGTAAAAGAACTCATGATCCCTAGAGAAAGAATTTCCGCCATGGATATCACAACCAAGACAGAGCACCTTATGGACAGAATTGCCCAGGAAGGGTACACCCGCCTCCCTGTTTATAAAGATAATCTGGACACTATTTTAGGCATATTACATATTAAAGATTTTATTTACGCCATTACTTTAGGAAAGATTATTATTTTACAGGATCTCATACGGCCCGCAGTTTTTGTGGAAGAGTCCAGCCTGGCCAAAGATTTACTCCGCCTCTTTCAACGGCGCCATCTGCACATGGCGGTAGTGCAGGATTCCCAAAAGAAAACCAAAGGGATTATTACTTTGGAAGATTTAATTGAAAAAATTGTCGGCGATATCCAGGACGAACACGATATCCCTTAACTCAAATAGTTCAGTTGGAAGCGAGAACCGAGAATGAAAAGATGGCCATTTTTTCGAAATAAAAAAGTTCAAGCATGCTAGTGGGCATGTGCGAACTTTTTTGTGAAGAAAAAATGGCCATATTTTCATTCGAATTCCGCTCTCCAACTGAACTATTTGGGTTAACAAGGTGGCGCTAAATTCGGAGCCAGTTTTTCCAGCAGAGACTTCTGTCTTTTAAACATTTTTTCCTGTAACCTCTCGGTCTTATCCTCGTACCCGCCTAAATGGAGCAACCCATGGGCTAGGAGCCACGCGAGTTCCTGTTGCAACAGATATCCCCCTGCTTTAGCTTCTCTTGCGGCGGACTCCACCGATATATAGATATCTCCAAAGGGAATTGTTTCTATCTTTAACTTATGCGGCGGAATTGGATAGTTAAAAGCAATCACATCCGTAGAGTAATTATGATTTAAAAAAGTTCGGTTGATTGCTTTAATTTTTTTATCAGAAACAAATTGAATACAGATTTCACCCCCATTCAAAAGTTTTTTTTCCTCTAAACAAATATGCTTGGCTAAATTTAGGAGTTGGGAAGGATTAGGAATTTGTTTTTGCAAAATAAAGCGAACAGAAGGCATCTATGCTTCGGGCTTTTCTTGCGGTTCCTGGATATCGTAGGCTTTTAATATTTTTCTAACGAGGGGGTGTCGTACCACATCCTCTTCCGAAAAATAAAGGAACAAAATTTCCGGAATCTTTTTTAAAATCTTCAAACCGTGCACAAACCCAGATCTGCTTTTAAAGTCTAAATCAATTTGAGTGATATCCCCCGTAATCACCATTTTAGAACGGGTGCCCAATCGCGTCAAAAACATTTTCATCTGTTCCGGAGTCGTATTCTGCGCCTCATCTAAAATAACAAAGGAATTTTCTAGGGTTCGTCCCCGCATATAGGCCAAGGGCACGATTTCTATGGTCTCGTCTTCCCGATAAATGCGAAACCGCTCCGGGCCTAACAAAAAATGAAAAGCATCGTAGAGGGGTTTGAGGTACGGGTTAATTTTTTCGTAGAGGTCGCCCGGTAAAAAACCCAATTTTTCTCCGGCTTCGACCACAGGGCGCGTCAACACAATTTTTCTCACCCTCCCGGACTGCAACGCCCGCAAAGCCGCGACAACAGCCAAAAAAGTTTTCCCCGTTCCGGCAGGACCTACGGCCATCACTAAATCCGAAACTTCTATGGCCTCAACATATTTTTTTTGTTGGTCAGAGAGAGCATAAACTTTTTTACCCCCAGCGCTGACAAAAATATGTTCTCCCGCTTCGAAGGTTTTGTGCTCTAAGTTTCTCATATTTTTAACCTCTTGTTCCAAAGGGATGGCCCCTTCCTCTTGAGTTCTTTTTCTTAAATCCTCTAGAATCAACACCGCCTCCTCTACATTCGGAGTTTTCCCTCGAATGGCCAACGTCGAAGCCCGCGCAAAAATCTGCACGCCCAACCGCTTTTCGATAGAGCGCAAGTTAGAATCGTGCTCGCCACACAGTAAAAGAGCTTCGTCTCTATCCGACAAATAAATGCGTTTAGTAACCATCAATATTCTCTCTTTAGTGCAATAGTAACACGCCTTTCCCTAAGATTCAAGCTTTTTTCTTATATATTTTAATCGTTGGAGAAATCATAGAGAAGTCCCAGGGAGGAGTTCTCTTCCAAAGTGAAACGCCTAAGAATTGCGGTTTTAGTTCAAAACTTTTTAATTCCTCATAATTGGATAAAAAGTTCCTCACTGTTTTCGCGTATTTTGGCATTGAACTTTCTAACCTAAAATATTCCCTAATTTCCAATTCGCTCACTACAAAAAAGTTAGGCAATTTTTGGATAGAGGAAAGACCTAGAATGGAATCTTCAAGGGACCATTGATCTCCCCCAGCTTTTATTAAAGGATAGGGCGAATGCTCGCGCCTTAACAGTCCCGGAGTCCAATAATAACTGCGAACAATGCCAATGCTATTCTCTGTGGGAACGTTTTCCTTCAACCACATCGACGCCTGTTCCCTGCTATTCACTTTCGAATACAATTGAGAAAAACAGAATCCGTAAAACGCGTGACAAATCAAAACTATCGCAACCAACATTATTCTTAAAGAAGCCCCTCTAAAAACTGAAGTCAACACTGTCAAAGCGACCCCGGAGAAAATAGCGATTAAAGGTAAAAGAGGCGCCGTATAAGAAACCAATTTCTGCCGAGAAAAACTAATCAGAAGAAAATAGAAAAGAAACCCCAGGAAAAGCAGGATTTCTTTCTCCCCGAGTCTCAATAGAAGCCAAGGTAGAACTGCCAGAAAAAGAATCAGTGAAACCCAACCAATCCCGAAAGGTAAATAAAAGTAAACATATCTCCAGAAGGGATACGGTGTCGCCACTTCCCAGACGCCCGTCCCTACCGCTAATGAGAACTGAGTAGTGAGACAATTAAAAAAAAGAGGGAAATCCATAATTGCGTAGGGAGTTGTTAAAACGAAACCAATCCCCGCAAAGAGAATGATACCTAGAACTAAATATATTCCTTCTCTCTGTTTTATTTCAGAATTTTTAAAAAACTTTAGAGCAATGAGAGATAATGGTAAGAGTAAAAATATTCCGGCATTATATTTTGTAGAGGCGAGTAGACCCGTTATAAACCCACACTTTCCCGCATTTTTAAATTGAGGATTTTCCAAAAGATCCAAACAAAAAATAAGGAGACATAGTACCAATGGCGCCAGTAAAGCGTCTACTTTGGCATAATGGCTCACGGCAATCGCGGCCGGATAGAATGAAAGAAAAAACGCGGAAAGGAGTCCTAGGGTTGGATGATATAACCGCCGACCCAAATAGTAAACTCCTGCCACAGAAACTACACCGCATAAGACGGACAATATCCGTGGCGCCATATAAAGTTTGTTTGCCAGACTAAGATTTTGAAGCAAAAATTCTCTAGAACCAAAATCCAGATAACCCAAGATCTTAGCCATTAAAATAAAAAAACCAGCGAGATAAAAGTGTAAGGTTCCATACAAAAGACCCATCCTGCCTGGGTGTAGCGAATGGGTGGCCTTCATATGTTCTAAGGCATGAAACAGATAGGCTTCGTCCGGATGATAGCTGGTTAATGAGAGAGTTTTTTCAGGCAGACCCCAACCGATTCCTTCTAACCTAACATAGAGCGCGCCTAATAATATGAGGAATAAAAAAAAATAGTGTTTCTTCAATAAAATGGACGGCGACCACTCAATTTTTATTGCGCTCCCAGATTATTTTGATCCCTTCCAGAGTCAAATTGGGATAGACCGCCTGGGGTTTAATATATTTAGAATCCGCGGCAATGGCCAAAGCAAGCCCCCCTGTAGCGATAATTTTACAGCTGGAACCGAGCTCCCGTTTTAACCGTTGGCACAGACCATCCACTAATTCCACATAACCGTAATAGAGTCCGGACTGAATGGACTCTACCGTATTCTTCCCAATAAGCCCAGATGGTTTTAGGAAAGCGACCCTGGGCAATTTTGCGGTATGTAAACTTAAGGATTCCGCGGCTAGGTTGGGGCCCGGAACAATAATGCCTCCCCCATATTTTCTCTCTCGCGTAATGCAATCGAACGTCGTGGCGGTGCCAAAATCCACCACAATGCAGGGCGCGCCCGCTTTTTCTAAAGCCGCCTGAGCGTTCACAATGCGGTCGGCCCCCACTTCTTTTGGGTTTTCATAGAGGTTGGGAAGAACGTTTTTTATTTTCTCGTCAATAATAAAAGCGTCTAAATCAAAATAAGTTTTAGTGATTTCTTGAAAAACAGGAGTAAGAGCGGGAACCACGCTCGCCACAGCCACTCCCTTAATTTTTGTCCGCTGCAGAGTCGCATAGTGAAACAGATCCAGAATTTTTGTTCCATACTCGTCTTTAGTGGCGGTGGGCGAAGTGGAAAGCCGCCAAGAAGCGACTAAATTTTCTCCAAAGACACCCAGCGTAATATTTGTATTCCCAATATCGATCGCTAAGAGCATCTTATTGCCAATTCTCCTCTATTTTCCCGGAAGGCCCGGTTCGGTTAAAGGCTTGGGGTCCAGAACTTTTTTAATCTGTTCCGGGGTGAGCAATTTTTCTTCTTGAACTACCTGAGGAATTGATTTTTTTTCTTTCAGTGCCTTTTTAACGACTTCCGCCGCCCGAGAGTACCCCAAATAAGGGTTTAAGGCAGTGGCCAAAGAAGGACTGACCTCGGCATAGTGTTTACATTTTTCCGCGTCCGCGCTAATACCTTGAACGCAACGGTTCGTAAATTCTCTAATCCCATTCTTTAAAATCTCTATCGAGAAATTTAAGTTAAATACCATAACGGGCATCATCACGTTAAGTTCCAATTGGCCCGCTTGGGCAGCCATGGAAACAGTTTGCTCATTCCCAATCACTTGGAAACAGACCATGTTGAGCATCTCCGCCATGGAAGGGTTCACTTTTCCGGGCATAATGCTGGAGCCCGGCTGTACGGCAGGGAGAACAATTTCCGCAAACCCGGTTAAAGGGCCCGAGCAGAGCAAACGAAAATCGTTCGCTATTCTGGAAAGCTCAAGGGCTAACAACTTTAAGACCGCCGCCGTCGTAGAAATAGAAAAATGGGACTGCATCGCTTCCCGCATATCTTCAGCCGGGCGAAAGGGAATGAGAGTCCATTCTTTTAAATGATCGATCAACTTAAAACGGTATTGCGGGTGGGTGTTTAATCCTGTGCCCACAGCGCTCCCTCCAATTCCCAATTCTTCCAGAAGAGGCGCCACCGCTTCCATGCGCAGACGACACTTTTTTACGGTTAAGCCGTAAGCGGTAAATTCTTGCCCTAACCGAATGGGAACCGCGTCCTGAAGGTGAGTTCTGCCAGATTTTAAAATGGAGTCGAACTCTTTTCCCTTCGCTAAAAGCGCATCTTCCAAATTTTTTACGACGGGAACGAGCTCTCCTAAGAGCAGCCGCACGCATACTCGCATAGAGGTAGGGAAGACATCGTTCGTGGATTGGGCCATGTTTACATGATCGTTGGGGTCACAAAGAGCATAGTCCCCTCTTTTCCCCTTAAGAATCTCGATCGCGCGGTTGGCTAAAACTTCATTCACATTCATGTTAAAAGAAGTTCCCGCCCCCATCTGAAAAACGTCCACCACAAACTGGTCGCGCCATTTCCCCGCCAAAACTTCGTCCGCCGCCTGAGCGATAGAATCCGCCATCTCTTTTTTCATCAAACCCACTTCGCAGTTGGCGAGAGCGGCCGCCTTTTTAACCATTACAAAGGAGTCTATAAACTTTGGATGAGCCCTGAGACCAGAGATAGGAAAATTCTCTATCGCTCTCTGGGTCTGAATTCCCCAGTAAGCGGCTTCCGGAACCTCTTTAGTCCCTAACGAATCTTTTTCTAAGCGCGTCATTGCCATAAAAATTTCCTCCTAACCCGAATAATTCAGTTGGAAGCGAGAACCGAGAATGAAAATATGGTTTTTTTTTCGAAACAAAAAAGTGAGAGAATAGTTAAAACTATTCGCGAACTTTTTTGTGAAGAAAAAATGCCATATTTTCATTCGAATTCCGCTCTCCAACTGAATTATTCGGGTTAAGATAAAACTTGTTGCCGCTTTAATATTTCCACCAATTCCTTTACGGCATCCGCCGATTTTTGGAGGGCAATTCTCTCTTCCACATTCAAATTCAGCTGAATAATTTGTTCAATGCCGCGTTCTCCCAATTTTACAGGCACCCCCACAAATAGATCCTGAATGCCATATTCTCCTTGCAGATAGACTGCGCACGGCAAAATTCTCTTTTTATCTTTCAAAATGGATTCTACCATCGCTACAACTGAAGCGGAAGGAGCGTAGAAGGCGGAGCCTGTCTTTAAAAGTTTTACAATTTCCGCGCCGCCTTCCGCAGTTCTTTTAACAATGGCGTCTATCTGTTCTTTTTTTAGAATTTCACCAATGGGCACACCCGCAATCGCGCAATAGCGGGTAACGGGAACCATGGTATCTCCATGCCCTCCCAGTACCATGGTTTGCACATCTTCCACGGAAACCTGAGCCGCATCGGCAATAAACGTAGCCATGCGGGCCGAATCTAAAACCCCCGCCATACCGATGACGCGCTGTTTGGGAAAACCAGAAATTTTTAGAGCCACGGCGCACATGGCGTCGAGCGGGTTGGATACGACAATTAAAATAGAATTAGGAGAAAATTTAACCACTTGCTCGGTTACCCCTTTAACAATGCCGGCATTGGTAAGCAACAAATCGTCCCGGCTCATGCCCGGCTTGCGAGGAAGACCAGCCGTAATTACAACCACGTCAGAATTAGAGGTATCCTCATACTTTACTGTTCCTTTTACACGGGTATCGTACCCATACACTGGCCCGGACTCAAAAATATCTAACGCTTTCCCCTGGGGCATTCCATCCACCAATGGGATATCGAGCACCACCACATCCCCCAACGCTTTTTCCGCCAACCTTTGGGCTAAAGTGGCCCCCACATTCCCCGCTCCAATGACACTTATTTTTTTTCTCGCCATATAATTTCCTCGATTAGTCTCCTTGATCGCCTTTCCATAACTCTATAAAAGCCCTGTATCCATTTCCCTTACTCCCCTCCGCAAACTCTTCGGAGGCGGAAGGATTCGAACCTTCGATCCCTGTAACGGGATACTGGTTTTCAAGACCAGCGCCTTCAACCGCTCGGCCACGCCTCCTTTATACTGATTTATCAATACTATTTTCTATTTTACTGCTTCTAAAATTTATTCTGTTTTCAGAATTTCTGTCCGCTTTTGCCCATTTTCTAACATAGAAAGTTGAGGATTTTTTTGATAAAAAATGGACTCGGTTTTGTCATATATTTTTGCATCATCTAAGTACCTTGGGATAGAAGCGGCAGATGAATGACCCATCTCTACCCGTAATTGCCAGAAACTAATTCCAGACATAGCCCTATGCATTGCAACTCGAGTTCTAAGGATTTGAGGCGCTTATTATTTATGAAATCCTTTCTATCCAAAGTAATAAGATAGTCGGGTTTACTTAAGATTGCGCCAGCTAAAATTGGAACGTCTTTAAATGTTATGAATTTTCCTAGCTCGGCAAGCTGTTGTAGATTCAATAAGTCAATCGGCTGAATTTCTGGAGTGCACTCAATAAGGTTTTTATAATGGCGGGTCAGTGCATCCTTGCTTAGTTTAAGATCAATGTTCCTTTCGGCTTCATGCAAAGCATGAGCGACAGTAATGATTTTCCATTTTTTAGCGGTTGCCCCTGTGATTATGAAGGAGGACCCACCTTGAGGAGATCCAGCTGCGGCAAAGAAAACATTTGCATCCAGAAATAATTTCACTTTCTGGAGTTAGGATTTAAATATGTGTTTTAATCGTTTGGCTGTTGATTTATCTAACTGATCCCATCTTAAGAATTCTTTAATTCGCTGAGGTGTATAAGACTCTATCCCGCAGATACGTTCTGGGGACGATTTCAAAAAAGCATCGTAAAGAGACGCTTTTTGTTTAAGCACTTCGTATTGATCTTTGGCTACATTTACACATTTCATATTCTCACCTCTAATATTTTATCCATATTTATTATAGCTCCAGTAAAGATATAATTCAACGCCTTCTTGACTTATTAGGGTCTTGAGTATAAAATCAGAGTGTAAGTTGGAGGTAACAAATGAGTACAAAAGTTAAACATCTTAAAAGAGAAATTGAACAGCTCACTGATCGGGAGCGTGCAGAGCTCCTAGATAATCTACAGGACAGTGTAGAAGATTACCTTTTGTCTAAAATTGCCTACCAAAGACATCAAGAAGATTCTGGCCGGCGTTACAGTTGGGAATCTATCAAAAAACATAGTGGCATTTGAAGTCCTTTTTACTGATCTGGCCAGAAAAGATTGGGAAAAGCTAGACCATTCCATCCAAGTAAGAATTTCCAAATCAATAGACAAACTTTCTTCCCATCCTACCGATCTGGGAAAGCCTCTATCTG
>JAHFCA010000034.1 GCA_023249715.1 Elusimicrobiota bacterium | reverse complement strand
CATTATTAAGAATCAAAAGAGAATCTAGCCGCCCACTCAGTACCCATCCTATCCCTACCAGAAGGAAGGGTGAAAAAATCTTATTTCATAAAACCATGGAATCTATAGAGATAATGCGTCATAAAGAGAAATTCTCTCTGTTGGCCGAGCTCATAGCGCAGGGGTTACAGGATCAACATGGTCTTATAGAGATCCCTAAGGATCGGGTGATTACAATTAGCGTAGAGAATAATGGGGCTAAGATGGAATTTTTCAGCAGGCGGCCATCCTCTGAATCTGACGAGGTTATGCTTGCCTATAACGGTACCGAAAAAGTTGAAAATTCGCTGCGTCAAATTATTGGAAATGTTCCAAAAATTGATACCAAAAAAGAGATGTTAGTACAGGATATGGGAGTTAGGACGAAAGTCGTTCGTTTACTTATTCAAAGAATAGAAAATGCTCTTCATGAACAATTTTGGTTAGATGAAATTCCTTCCGATCAAATAGTAGAGGTTATTGTTGCAATTGAGATTGAAGGTAAAATTATTAGTGTGCGATTCTTTAACCGTTTTAGACACAAGGGTTTGCATTGGGCATTTAGAAATGAAAATAATGAAGCGGAGAATGTAAGACAAATTTTAACTCACTTAAGTATCGCAGCGGGATTGGGAAACAATATAGACAGTCCAGTACCTGTAACAAATCCTACTCTGGAAGATCTCCGATCTAGAGTTCTGACGATAAAGAATGAATTGGGTCTATCGCAAGAAGAAATTGCCAGTCAAACTAATTATTCCCAACCCATAGTGAGCAGACTTTTATCTGGGGAATCAAAAAATATAACTCCTGAAAAACTGCAAGATTTTCTAAATGCTTTAGAAGGAATTCAGCAAATTGGCAGAGAGAAGTATATTAGTCAGGAAGAGTTGGTTAGATTACAAACGGGATTAAAAGAACTAAAGGATGCTGGATATTCTTTAGATGCGATTGCCGGCGCTACTTCTGGTATCGGGAGAAATAGTGTTTTGGATATCTTAGATGGGGCCGAAGACAACAAAGTAAGACCAGAAACCTCGAAGGAACTCTTTAGCACTATGGAACGATTAAAACAGTTACCTAGACCTGTGGATGTTCAAAGGGAAGAGAGTGAAAGACTTAAAACTGCAAGAGAGACTCTTATCTCTAAAATTGAGGAAGCCAAACAGCAAGGATTTACATTGAGTGAAATTGCTAAAGAATCTGGGTATACTTTAGGCCTTATTAAAATGATTCTGGATGGAAAAAGAGGGAGTTGGAACTCAATCCCAGTGATACTTAGCGCTATAGAGAGTTTAAAACAAAAGTTTCCTCAACGGATTCCTGCGCTTCAGCGTAAAATGATTCTTAAACCTATGATCGCTGAAGTTCAATCTTTGGGATACAGTCAAGAAGCAATAGCGCGTGCAGCAAAAGTTGCGGAAAATGTAATACCTAGAGTATTAAGCAACAATGATCGTGAGTCTATATCCCAGAAATCCTATGACAAACTTGTTCCTGCGCTTGAAAATTTAAAGCGAGAACATGGGGTCCCTGCTCCGTCCAAACCCAAGGCTTTGCCCAAACCTAAGGCTTTGCCCAAACCTAAGGCTTTGCCCAAACCTAAAGCTCCAGAGAAACTTAAACCGCAAATACTTAAGAAGGAAGTTAAAATAGATAACGAACTCATTAAAATGATTCGGGAAGTTAAAGATCTTGGGTACAGCGGAGAGTTTATCGCTGTTAAAGCGGATTTGCCTAGGAGCCTCATTTATAAAATTCTTAAGGGACGATTACAAAAATTACGTCGGAAAACATACGACAAACTCGTTTCAATATTAGGTTTTCTGGGACAGAGAGCATTCTTAAAGCTGGATTCTACTACAGCAGTTCAGCTGCAGGCGCTTGAATCTATCCGTGAGGCAGATTGGAAGGAAATGGGAATCATTAATTCCGGGATGGTTTCAGATTTTGAAAATCTTTTAAGATCTCCAAATCAAGATGTAAAAATAATTCGCTCGATTCTGTGGACAATGATGTATATCCATCCGGGATTGATGGGTCCTTCTTTGATCACACTCTTGAAAAAACTTCACCGAAAAAAGTCTTTACATCCCTTTATATCGGATCTGTTGGCGCCTTTGAGTAAAAAGGTTGCCAGGGAAAGACCGGATTTAGGCTGGAACCCGAATCTGGGCGCGGTAACGATTGGGTTTTTAACATTGGGCGCGGTTCTTCCCGGTCACACCGCTACAACCGTTGTATCCCCCAGTTCTTTTCATGCCTTTCTGGAAATTCTATTCAATCCTTGGGTGGGGGTGGTTGCCGGAATTATTGCGGGAGTTATTTTAATAAAGAACTATTTAATTGAATCTGATCTGAAATTATATGAGAGATCAAAAGAGAGTTTTAAGAGTTTAAAGGATATTGAACTGGAACTTAGGGTTCTGCCCTACCAAGAGAAGGGAGTCCCTTATAGAAAGAAGCTGATTCGCGCCTATTTGAATCATACAATACAAGAGAGAATCGTTCAGTCAAATGAATTGGTGAATGAAAGAAAAGAGTTAGAGGATTTAGTGGGGAGGATCGCTTTCTTACAAACCATGGATGAAAGGAAAGCAAAGCGATATATGAAGCAACTGTTCGGTTCTAGAGTCGAGTTTATTCCAGTAAAAAGAGACTTGCTGTCGGTATTTGAGAAGAAGCCTCTGGTTGGAGCCATTGGAAACCTCTCTTTATCCGAAGATGAAACCGCTCAATTAGAAACACTCTACCGCGAAAAATATGCGTTGGGAGTGTGGTCTCTAAGAATGCTGCGGCAAAAAGCGGTTAAAGTTCGGAATCTCCAGAGGACAAAAGTATTGGACATAAATAGCTGGTTTAAGCAAGAGAAAGAGACTCCCAGTGGAGACAAGTTGGCGGAGAATGCTTTGTTAAAACTCCTAGAACAAGGGAGAGTCAATAAATTGTTTATTACAGCGGATAAAAGTTGGGGAGATATTTTATCCGAACTTAACAGCAGATTTGGAAGTAGAATTGATTTAAATAGAATTGTCGTTATTTCTAATGAGAGCTTCACGAATAAAGATGGGGAAAAGTTAAAGATAGAAGATATCCATGCTTTTTTAAAGGTTCGGCAGCTAGCGGGAAGCGGAGTAGAACTAATTACAGATTTTGCACAGAGATGGGACAGAACTCAAGACTCAAATCTAAGAATCCAAATTTATCAGCTCATTACAGCCACACTCGCTAAACCTGTCCTAGACCTCCGACAGATAACCGAAGAAGTGATCCGTTCACAGTTAATTCGCATCCAAGCATAATTGGTTCAACATATCCTTAACTTTTTGTGGAGCTCTTTTTAATTCTCTAAGAGTAGTTTCAGAAATAACGGCGATTAATTCGCCATTCCTAAATTTTTAAAAAAGCTTAAAAGAAATTAAGCAACCGCTAATTTTTTAATAACGGGGGCAAATTCTTTTGCTTTCTTCTTCGGAATACAGAGAGGAAAGAATTTTAATCCAAGCGCTTCCGCCATCTTTGAAATGCGCGCAATAGAAGCAGAGCGTAAACCCCCACCTTTTAGGTCTCGTGAGATCGCACTTTTTTGCGTATGAAGAACCTTTGCAAGATCAGCATAGGTCCAATGTCTTTGTTCCAACGCATTCAATAGCTGTACTTCAAGCTGAAATAACGGCCATGTTTGCTCAAATAATCTTCTAAATTCCGAATCTTCCATTTCTCGATCAGCAATTGTTTTTACTTTCTCTTTAGTCTTCATAATAGATACCCTCCTTCACGCGTCTTAAATAGTCCTGCTTGTATCGAATGACAGTCTTGAGACATTCTAAAGCGATCTTTTTCATTTGCTGGGAATGTTTGTAATAAGCGTTCGTAATAATGACCTTTGCACCTTCAACCGTAAAATTAAAGAATCGTTCGTCCCGTGGTTTAAAAGCATAGATTCTGTTTTCCTTATTTTCGATACGATACAGCGTCCTCGGTAACAAAATCCCGTGGGAGGAATCGCAATACAACTTTACAATCTGCAAGAAACGCACTCTGTCCTGTATTCCTAACTCGTTATAATAATCAAGCCCAGGCAGTTTGCCATCTTCCATGTAATACCACTCAGCCGTGAAATATTGGCCGATATAATACACAAAATCTTCTTTCCTGGGGCGTGATTTCATTTTATCCTTGCCTTAAGTTAACATAAATGTGAACATTTGTCAATAGACCTTTGTGCCAAATTTGGCATTTTTTGTTTAAATTGGTTTATCTTGCTGGGATATAGGAAAAGTCGCACAATACTACTTATAAAATGAAATTGGATTAGCCTACCGATGGTAATGCAGGAAAATCTCGTACTTGCAAGACTTTTCAAAAGTTGCCCTAGACCGATTATGAGCGGGGTGCTCTAACCAACTGAGCTAAGGGCCCGATTTACTTGTTGGACACTACTATTTTTTCTTTAATTCGACGGAATGACGCCTGCGCTCTTTTAAAATTTCTATGAGGGGCGGTATCATGGAAATAAAAATAATGACCAGGATAACCATCGAAAAATGTTTTTTGACAAAAGGAAGATTTCCAAAAAAATAGCCGGAAAATAAACAGACTGCTATCCATAGAATTCCGCCTATTACGTTGTAAGTTATAAACTTAAAATACGTCATATTCCCAATACCGGCCACAAAAGGAGCGAAGGTTCTTATGATAGGGACAAATCGAGCGATAATAATGGTTTTACCGCCATATGTTTCATAGAACTGGTGTGTTTTTTCCAGATGTTTTCTATTGAGATAGCGCGCTTGTTTTTCCGTGAATATCTTAGGCCCTATCAAACGCCCTATCCAATAATTAAACGTATCTCCCAAAATTGCCGCGCCAGTTAAAAGAAAAAAACAGGAACTTAGCTTCAGGGCGCCCATGGAACTAAAAGCTCCAGCGGCAAAGAGAAGGGAATCTCCGGGCAAAAAGGGAGTCACCACCAAGCCCGTCTCACAAAAAATAATGAAGAATAGCAGCGCATAGGTCCAGACCCCATAGCTTTGAATAACAAAGGCGAGGGACTCTTCTAGATGTAAAAAGATATGGATAAAATTTTTCAATAGTTCCATAAAGGCGGGTATTGTACCATTTTTATTTTAGCGCAAAGTATGGTATCTTAAAAGATTAAGAACACTAGAAGGAGAAGACTATGGACTTTAAAATGTATCAAACACTGTCGCGAGAAACCGCATTATACCCCAACAAAGATAACAATTTTATTTATCCCACATTAGGGCTAGCCGGAGAATCGGGAGAAGTAGCGGAAAAAATAAAAAAAGTGATACGGGACGAAAACGGCATTGTCAGCGAACAGAAAAAAATAGAAATTGAAAAAGAGTTAGGGGATGTTTTATGGTACGTGGCTCAAATTGCCACGGAGTTAGGGTTATCCCTGGATGCAGTAGCCAAAAAAAATATCGAAAAACTCTTTAGCCGCAAAGAAAGAAATGTCTTAATGGGAAGCGGCGATAACCGATAATAGGAAGAAAGTTTTAGAGCACTCCAAATCAGTCCGCCCGCAATGGGGCGATTTCATTATACAAATCTTTAAATTTTGCAATAGAACTTTCCCAGCTGTATTGTTGAGACACCAGCTCTCTTCCATTTTTTCCAATCTCCCTTCTTAAATCCGAATTCCGCAGGAGCTGTATCACGCTTTGAGCAAAAGTTTCAGGCGCATCCGCAATTAAAATATTTTTTTCATGGAGTGCGGCTACCCCTTCGCAGGCTTTGGAGGTGGCCACCACCGCTTTGCCCATGGCCCAGGCTTCTAAAATTTTATTTTTAATTCCAGAACCGCTCAGCATGGGGCAGATATTCACGCTTGATTTTGCAATATAAGGTCTTAAGTCCGGAACCAACCCCTCCACGAAAGTAGTGACAGAATCGTTTAAGCGCAAAATTTCCGGGGGAGGTTCTTTTCCTACGACATAAAAACGCACCTTGGGGATCTCTTTCTTTATCAACGGTAATATGTGGTAATAAAAATAAAGAACAGCATCCCGATTCGGCGGAAAATTCATGACGCCTCTAAATAAAACAGATGGGACCGCGTCTTCCGGGCCGTTTTCCTCCGGCTTAAAATAGTCGCAATCCACTCCCGCGGGAATAATAGAAATCTCAGCCTTGGGAGAATGTTGTGCTATCCAATCTTTGTCCCTTTGAGACACTAAAACGGTATGGGTAAATTGAGGAAGAATCTTTTTTTCATACCGCAGCATCTTTTTCCATTGAGACCCCATATAAAATCGGCGCAGGAGATTTTTTTCATAGGGAAGGTTACGATAAAACTGCAGGGAAACCGAGTCGTGCGGGAAAAAAAGTGTGGGAATCCCTTTTAAAGTTTGAGCGTAGTTTGAGATATTTATAGAAAGAATGTGAACGACATCAAACTTTTCCCGTTCCAGCAATTCCTCTAACCTTTTCTCATACTCCAACGAATAGAATTGAAGCACACAAAAAGGATCCTTCTCAAATAGAACGTTTTTAAGCCTCTTAAAGAAGGATCGCGGCGCCCTATGGGGAACCCCTACCACATGCGCGCACTCCTTGGAAATTTCCGAGAAAAATTTCATCTCTTCCTTTTCGGCAAGACAGAGGAGAGTTATATCGTGAAACTTGGACATATGGCGCAGGATTTGATAACAGGTGGAACGCATGCCATCGGTGGGGGGATACGGTAAAACATGGCTTAAATAAAGGATTTTCATAAACTATTTAATTAGAGTGTGGGATTTGATAGAATAACGTCTTCCGATGATCCAGTATTTAAAAGTTTATTTATTCGCTTTTGCCTCTATTTTAGTTCTTTTAAGTTCCTGCGCAAAAGAGGAACCAGCTAAAAAAGAACTCAATATTTCCGGGACCATTCAAATAGATCCCGCCCTTAAAGATAAAAGTGACGAAAAGGATACCATATTTCTCATTGCAAAACCTGCCACAGGGGGACCTCCTGTTGCCGTGATAAAGTTTTTAGGAAACCATTATCCCTATCCCTATCACCTAACGATGGAAAATCTTATGACTGCCGATTCCCAACTCGATGTTCCACTCAACTTAAGCGTAAGAGTAGATAAAGACGGGGACGCCATGACTAAACAACCCGGGGATCTCCTGGGAGTTTACGATAAAAATCCCGTCCCGCTGCAAGCAGATACTATTAATATCACCCTAACCGATATTCTAAAATAGCTGTGCCCTCAAGCAATCTATGCAGTCTTGTTATTCTAACCTATAATTCCGCTTTAACTTTAGAAGTCTGTATTCAATCCGCTGTAACACTAGCCTCGGAAATTATCATCGTTGATAATTTTTCCACCGATTCCACATTAGAGATCGCCAAAAAATATGGCGCCAGAATTTTTCAACGGCAGTTAGAAAATTTTGGAATCCAAAAGCAGTTTGCTATCTCCCAAGCAAACAATGACTGGATTTTTCTCTTAGACTCGGACGAAGAAGCCTCACCGCAACTCCTGCAGCAAGTTAAAACTATATTATTGAGTCCGGACGATAAAGCGGCCTATCGCATTACGCGAAAAAATTTTTATTTGGGCTCTTATTTAAGGTTTGGGGGCAAATATCCAGACTATCAAACCCGGCTCTTCAATAAAAATTTCTGTCGGTATTCTGAAGATATCCTCCATGAAAAAGTAATCGTACAGGGCCCCTTAGGGACACTCCACAATCCCATCCTCCACAGCTCCTACCCAAACCTTGAAACCTGGTTTAAAAAATTGGAACTTTTTGCGCGAAAAAATGGGGAACGACTCTCGCAACAAGGGGTGCGTCCTTCCTTTTTTAATTCTCTTTATTTTTGTTTTTTAAAGCCCTGCGGCCGGTTTATAAGGCGCTATGGTCTAAAAGGCGGTTTTTTAGATGGGATGCCTGGCTTTTTAGCCTGTATACACGATGCTCTCACTGAAATTCTATCTTATTTTTTTCTGACTCAGACCGTTAAAAAATGAATTCTAGTCTCGGCGTTAGCTTTACATTAGCCCTGTATGCTCTTGCCTTACCCCTGTCTTTAAGTATTACCAATGCGGCAGTAGGTTGTATTGTAATCCTGGGATTGACTCCAATCCTCTTAAAAGAAAAAAAAATAAACATTCCGCTCTCTTTTGTTTTCCTCTTTCTTTTTTTCAGTTGGGCGCTTTGCACCGCTATCGTCACCACAGGTTATTTTAAAATAAGTCATCTAGAAATCTACAGAAAAACTTGGAACTTTTTACCGTTAATCTTTTTACCTCTCTTAGATATTTCGGAAAAAAAAATAAAGCATTGCTTAAAAATTTTATTAGGCCTCGCCTCCCTATTGGCGCTTTTAGGAGCGCTCCAATATTGGAAAGAGATCCATTTTTTTTTCGAAGGCTGGTTTCAAAAAGGTCTTTTAGTAATAGACAGAAGGTTTTATGGATTCCAATCCTATCCGCTCCACACCGCGGGCCTCTACACTGTTTTATTTTGTTTGGCGTCCAATCTATTTTTGAATTACGGCTCCCGCTCTTGGGAACGCTGCTTGTGGGGAATGGCCGCTCTGTGGATGGCTTTGGCCGTTTTACTTACAGGTTCTAGAAGTTACTATTTAGGACTTATCGCCGCGCTTCTCTGTAGTTTAAGTTTCCAAGGATGGAAAATATTCGGGTTTATTTTACTAATGGTTCTTTTAGGAATAGGCTTTGTGGCAAAAAGAGAGCCGTATATTCAGAACAGAATTCTCTCGATCAATCCCTATCACACGGACGAATCGGGCCGGCAGAGAGTTCGCGCCTGGAAAACTGCCTGGAAAATGGCAACCGATCATCCCTTTGTGGGAGTGGGTTATAAAAAGTGGGGAGAAAATTTACCCCGTTATCTTCCAGAAGATCCAACCTGGGAACTCGACCCGGCCATCAAAGGGCATGCCCACAACAGCGCTTTAAATATTGCAGCAGAAACTGGTTTTGTCGGTTTATTTTTAATGGGGTGCTTTTGGGTTCTATTTATTCAGGAAGAAGCGCGCTTGCTTAAAAAATATCGCTCCAAGAGTTTACCCTATGCCCTGGCTTTAGCCACCCTCTCCGCAACGGCGGCGATCCTGGTAGCCTCGCTCTTTGAACATAATTTTTTTACCGCAACCGTTTCTTTGAGTCTCTTTTTTGTGGCTGCTTTAAGCCGCCTTTCCCCTTCTACGCTCCCATGAAAATAATCCATGTCACCAATGCCGTTGGTTGGTCGGGAGGATGCCAACAACTCACCTATCTCATAGAAGGGTTAGAAGCGTTAGGACATCAAAATATTTTAGTCTGCCCGCCACGCTCAGAACTTTTAGCTCGGCTTTCTAAAACATCCGCTGTCTTTGAGACTTGCTCGATGTTTCAGGATTACGATCTTTTTGCGGCCCGCCGTATCCGGAACTTGGTTAAAAAATACGCGCCGGACATCCTGCATACCCATCACGCCATGGCCCACGCCATTAGTTTAGTGGCCTTACAAGGCACACACTCTCCTCCCTTGGTCGTATCTCGCAGAGTCTCTTTTAAGATGCGGAACAATATCTTTAGCCGATGGAAATATGGTTCTCGAAGAATCCAGCGCTATGTCGCTGTAAGCCACGCGATCAAGGGAACTTTAATCCAAGGGGGAGTTCCAGCGCCACGCATCCAAGTGATCTACAGCGCTTACGACGCGCGCAACTTTTTTCCACAGCCTCCTCACCCAAAAATCGTAGCGGAACTCAAAATTCCAAACGGATTTAAAATTGTGGGAAAATTAGCGAACTACTCGGAATGGAAAGGACAAAAAATATTTTTAGAAGCCGCTAAAATCTTGCTGCAAATAGATAAGAATTTAATTTTTGTGCTCATAGGGCATAACACGGAAGATCTTCGGGAATATTGCCGCGACCTGGGAATCGCAGACTCTGTTCGGCTGCTGGGATTTAGAAAAGATGTTCCTCACATTCTCTCGACTTTAAACCTCAGCGTGAACTCGGCTATCGAGGGGGAAGGTCTCTCCGGAGCCCTGCGCGAATCCTTAGCGATGAAAATTCCTGTGATCGCCTCGGATGTGAGCGGCAATAGAGAAATCGTTCAAAATGGGAATACGGGACTTCTCGTTCCCAAAAATGATCCGCGAATTTTAGCTAAAAAAATGGAGGAAGCTCTCAACAGTGAACTAGCTATGAAATCCCTGGCGAATCGGGGTTTCCAATGGGTTCAAGAGAACTGTTCCTTAAACACCATGGTGCACCAACATAGGGAGCTCTATAAAAACTTAATTTAATGTGCGGCATTTGCGGTATGGTCAATTGGACTGGAGAGACGGTTCCTCAAAAACGAATTGAGGAGATGTCTCGAGCGCTTATCCATCGCGGACCCGATGAGGAGGGATTTTATTTTTCGCCCAATGGCGAGAGCCCTTGCAAAATTGGATTAGGCTTCCGCAGACTTTCCATTATCGATCTCGCCACAGGGCACCAACCGATGCAGTTTCAAAATTGGGTCATTGTTTTTAACGGTGAAATCTATAA
>JAHFCA010000163.1 GCA_023249715.1 Elusimicrobiota bacterium | reverse complement strand
AACCTTTTGTCAAAAAACTGATCTTAGAACTTCAATCTTTTCCCTATCCTATCCAAGGCATTGTTTTAGATGCCGACGGATTTTTAGCCCTATCCCCAGAAAAAAATTCCTCCACTCTTTTTAAAAATAACACTCTCCCCATCCTTGTAACTCCCCACAGCGGGGAGATGGCTAAATTCCTCGGCAGCACCTCTGGAAAAGTCGAAAAAGAGAGAATTAAGACGGCCCAAAAATTTGCTAGACTCTATGGCGTTACTACCGTATTAAAAGGATATAGAACCGTTATTACCGATGGGCATAAAACTTATATTAATTCTACGGGAACTCCGGGGATGGCCCGAGGCGGGGCTGGGGATATATTAACCGGTTTAATTGCGGCCCTCATAGCTCAAGTAAAAGAAAAAAATCTTTTGAAAGCAGCCATCTTAGGCGTGTATCTCCATGGACTAGCCGGAGAGATCGCTCAAAAAAAGAAGTCCCAAGTGGCCTTGCTCGCCGGAGAGATTGCAAGCGCGCTTCCCACGGCATTTAAAAAAATATTATAGGACTTTAATGGCTACTATTCTTAAAAAAATTATTTCTATCCGTCGGAAAATCCACCAATTTCCCGAACTGGGAGGAGAAGAATTTAAGACCGCCTCAACTATAGAAAAAGTTTTAAAGGAACTTCGTATTCCTTTTAAACGGATGGGCCCAACGGGGATTGTAGCTCACCTCCAAGGAACTTCTCCAAAAAAAGGAAAAGAAAGATGTGTGGCTTTAAGAGCAGATATGGATGCTCTTCCTTTGGAAGAAAAAAAGAATTCTCCCTATCGGTCGCGTCATCCCGGGAAGATGCATGCCTGCGGTCACGACGCTCATGTGGCCATGCTCTTAGGCGCCGCGATGATTTTAAAAGAAAAAAATAGTTTTTCCGGCGCCGTCAAATTTATTTTTCAGCCAGATGAGGAAGGAGCTGGCGGAGCAACTGAATTAATTAAAAAAGGAGCGCTTAAGAACCCCATCCCTCAAGCGATCTTTGGCCTCCATGTCAACCCCAGGCTTTTAAGTGGGACGCTCGGTTTTAAAGAAGGACCGTTAATGGCTTCCGTAGACAAATTTACGCTCCAAATTTTTGGAGAAGGAGGGCACGCCGCGTATCCTCACGAAGGCAAAGACGCGATCCTTGTCGCCAGCGAAATCATTCAATCGTTACAATCCATTGTTTCGCGTAAAATAGATCCTATAGAGCCTGCTGTTTTAACGGTAGGCACCCTAGAAGGCGGAAAAAGATTTAACGTTCTCGCCGATGAGGTCACCCTCACCGGAACAGTTCGCACGCTTTCTGAAAAAGTTCATACAGAGATCCCACTCCTTATGCGGCGCATGATCCAGAACCTCTGTAAGGCTCATGGAGTAACCTTTAAATTGGACTATGAAATTTTAGGATCCGTTCTTTCCAATTCCAAAGCGATGGTCCAGTTTTCTCGTTCGGTAGCGCAAACCTTAACGCATAAAAAAAATATTATTGATTTAAACGTAGCCTCTATGGGCGGGGAAGATTTCGCGGAGTACCTGCGCTGGGTTCCGGGTTGTTTTATTTATGTTGGAGTAAGAAAACCGTCCGACGCCATGATCCCCTGGCATCACCCCCAATTTGATCTAGATGAAACAGCTCTTCTCTTAGGCTCCCAACTCTTAGCAAAAGTTTCAACAACCTTTCTGGAGGATCAATAATTATGGCGATTTTTTTAGGAATAGGTACGGTGCTTTTAGGGTTGTGCGGGATTTTTATCTGGGATAAAGAATTTCTCTTTTTCTTGAAAAGTCTTCTCCCTTTTAGTCTGATCTCGGCCGGCATTATTTCCATTCTAGCCGGAATTCATTCTTTTAAAAAGAAGTAAAAGATTCCTCCTATGAAACTGTCTCAAATTGGAGAAAGAGGTCTTCTCCAAAAAATTGAATATTGGTGTTCCGCGCAAAAATCTTCCCCCTATTTTAAACCCGTTGTCCCATTGGGAGACGATAGTTTTGTGGCCAAATTGGCTACAAATACTCTGGCTGTCTCTACAGACACCCTCATGGAAGGGACTCATTTTAAATTACAGTGGTTAAACTCTGTTCTCCCTCCTACCCGCATTTGGAATGCTCTAGGCCATAAAGCGATGGCCGCCAACTTAAGCGACCTTGCTTCTATGGGACGGGTGCAGCCTCTCTTCGCTTTTGTAACTCTTGGGTTAAATGGGGATATCTCTGTGGATTCTGTGGACAATTTGTATAAGGGGATGAGAAAACTAGGGAATTTACATGGAATTTCCATCGTCGGAGGTGATATAATTCGATCTGATAAATCAATAATATCCTTGACTGTTATAGGGATATTCCTCCCTCCCTCAAAACCTCTCACCCGCAGCGGGGCAAAAATCGGAGATTTGCTCCTATTGACGGGCCCTTTAGGCCTCTCGGAGTTAGGACTGAGTTACTTAAGAGCAGGGAAAAAAGGCTTTGAGACTCACCTCTTCCCAACCCCTAGGCTTAAAGAAGGAAGCATTATTGGTGACAATTTGGCTACATCTTGCATAGACACCTCGGATGATCTTCTCACCTCTCTTCAAATACTATCCGCCAAAAGTAACGTGGGGGTCCAAGTCCATCTCAACCACTCGCATCTCCCCCTCTCATTCCAAAAGCGGTCCAAGCGCCTCCATAAAAACCCGCTACAACTCTTTCTTTGTGGAGGAGAAGATTACGAACTTCTTTTTACCTGCCCGAAAAATAAATTTAAGGAGTTAAAAAGAAAAATGGCTCACTCTCTGCTTATTGGGGAAGTAAAAGAAAAAAAATATGGGATTCAAATCTTTTGGGAAGGGGAAAAAATCCAGCCCAAAGGAGCGGGATACCGCCATTTCTAATGAGCCCCATGGACTTACAAACTAAAAACAAATATCAGACTTTGCATCTGGGCCAAATCATGGGGGACATTCTCCCCCCTAAAACCATTCTTTCTTTAGAAGGGGACCTCGGAAGCGGAAAAACGATTTTTGTAAAAGGGCTCGCCTTAGGACTTCATATTGCGCAAAAAATTACGAGCCCCACATTCGCTTTAGTTCAAATCTATTCAGGAAAATTGGACCTCACCCATGCCGACCTGTATCGTTTAAAGGAAAAAGAAATTCTAGAAATGGGTCTGGAAGACTATTGGAGATCTCCCTTATTTTCTCCTTCCTGGATTCTCGCAATAGAATGGGGGGATAAGGCCGATGCTATTCTTCCCACTCTAGAAAAATCAATTTCTATTTTTCATCTACGCTTTAGAATTCTTTCTAAATATAGTAGAAATATAAACATTGAAGGCCCTAAGCGGTGGTTAAACAAAATCCAAACATCCTGGCAAAAATCCTAGCGATAGAAACTTCCGGCAGAAATTTAAACATCTCCTTGGCCCAAGGGGAAGAATCTCTTCTCCATTTAGGAGAAATCTCATTGAATATAGGATACCAACATTCTTCCCTATTAAAAGAGAGCAGTGAATTTCTTTTAAAGAAAGTAGGATGGAAATTATCCGATCTTACTCATTTAGCTGTCTCTTCGGGGCCGGGCAGTTTCACCGGGTTAAGAGTAGGCATTGCGTTTATGAGAGCGCTCTCTAGCGCTTTAAAAATTCCTCTCCTCGGCATCCCCACATTCGAACTCTTAGCCAAAAGGTTCGAGAATTTGTCCCTCTTGCCCTTAACCATTCTCATAGACTCCATTGGGGAGGAACTTTTTATAGGCGTTTTTAATAGAGGCGCATTAAAACCGTCTCAAAACTATGGAGTTATTCGGCTCTCCAGGCTCCTAAAAAAAATACCGCAG
>JAHFCA010000162.1 GCA_023249715.1 Elusimicrobiota bacterium | reverse complement strand
GCTGGGCAAGATAGAGGCTTCAGCTTTTGAGCTAATGGTAAGAAGTTCAGAAATTTCTTTCATTTTCTCATTAAAGATCGCTTGGAAATACTCTAACTGAGATTGGAAATGGCTGCTTAATTTTTGGGAAATAAGGAGTTCTTCTTTAAACTTTATGAGTGAATGATCGAGTTGGTCCATTTTGGAGATGAGATCGGCCTGAGTTTTTTGGACGGTGTTAATCGACTCTTCTAAACGGGCGACGTCCATCGTGGTCGCTATGCAGCCGCTTCCAAAAATAATAAGAGAAAAGAGTAAGAAATAATTTCTAATATTAAGAACCTTTTAAGGATGGAACAAGTGTTTCACCCTTTCTGTTTTTAGCCCAACATTCTTCGTTAGATTCGTTACATTCCGGAGCTTCTTCTCCTAGGGAGAGGGTTCCGATCTTTTTGGGGTCTAATCCCAGGGCAATGTAATACTGTCTTACCGCTTGGGCGCGCTTTTGGCCTAAGGCAAGGTTGTAGGCAACGGTTCCTCTTTCATCGCAGTGCCCCTGGATGACAAATTCCATCGCCTTATTCTTTTTGAGAAGAGTAGCATTGGCGAAAAGTTTTTGGCGGGCTTCTTGAGAGAGTTCCGAAGAATCGAATTCAAAATAAACTTTTTCTACTCTTGAAGATTCTTCGAATTCTTTGCCGTGAATATCTAATTCTTGGCTTTCAACTGAATCTAAAATTTTTACTTCTGCTTCCTGTGGAGTGGGGGTTGTTTTTTTAACCAGTTGCTTTTTGGGGCAGCCGCTTAAAACGAATGCCAAAAAGAAAGGAACGAATGCCAATAGAATTTTATTGAATAGTTTATTTTTCATATAGGTGCACCTCTTTGCAAATAAGATATCTCAAGGAGTGTATTCTCCAAAGGGTTATTTCCAATACTACAAAAATTGCAAATAATGATGCAATCCCTATGAAAAAATCTGTTGGTAACGGTGGTTTAATATTTTAGAAAAGAGCGCCTTTGCGGCGGTAGAGAGTTGGGAGTTTTGGATTAATTTTAAACAGATCCATTTTTGCTTTGATGTTTTTTCAAAAATTTTATTTGTAACTTTAGCGTCTAGACCGAGATAGTTTGAAAGGGAAATAAAATCTTCTTTTTTTAATTTATTTTTCTTGCCGTTTAAAGTAAGAGCGCAATCCTCTTCGTTTTGAAAATAGATTTTTGAACAAACAAAATCGTAACACGGGGCTAACTTAACTTCTTTGTCTAAGGGGGTAACAAGCGCCCAATTTTTTAAATGCATATCCCCGTTGCCTGTGAGAAAACAAAATAGAACCCTTTCAAAATATTCTATTAGATCGAGCCCCATATTGGTGGCGTAAAGCTGAATGGCTTTTCCCACTTTTTCTAAGGAGCCTTTATATTTATCTTCGGAGGGGACAGAAAGAATTTGAGCCATATTTTCACTGTTTGTTTTTTCGCCGGGGGTTAAGCGGTCGAAACGTTGAATAAGATAGCAGAGTTTGCCATCTTTCATGGGGAAAAGTCCGTGTGGGGGAACTTCGAATTCAAAAGCTTCGGCCATATTCATACAGCAATTTTCATTGAGAGGAAGTTCTGGATATTCATTCGGTTCTGGTTTTAAAATGTGCGTCCCGCCTTCTTGGACAATCTCTATTTTTTTTGTTTCTCTGTTCAGCTTTACCGAGACTTTTATTTGCACTCCAGAGAGGGACATTCTTGCTCCCATCTTGCTAACTTCTTGAGGGAGATCTTTAACCGTGCATGGGAATTCTGGAACCCAACTGACATGGAATAATTTTCTTAAGCAACTGGGATGATACTGGGACTTAAGATCTACACTCTTTTGGCAACACAAACAAAAGCGCATGGGATTATTGTTCCAAGGGCAAGATCTTTACCGCTCCGACAGGGTCTAATCCTGTGTGGAGGAGGAGATGGAATTTATCATTTTGATCGATCTTGGCCGTAGAACAGGTGAGTCGGAGCAGCCACCCTTCTGGGAGGAGCCCTTCAAAAAAAGGGAAGAGACGCGTGGAGCGGTAGGGTTCTTTTTGGAGTGGCAAAGAAAGACTCACTGGCAAGGAGGCTGGATCTTTAAGATAGTTTTCTTCGTAAAGAAACTCATAGCCAGAGTCCATTTTATAAAGCGTCCCAGCTTTTTTATCCTTATAAAAAATTGCCGCCGATTCCATTTTATTTTATTCTCGAGGTAATTGAACAGGTCCTACGCAAACGCCAAAAAGTTTAAGAACTTTATTGATGGTATCGGTTCTTAAACTCTGTTTTCCTTGCTCTAAATCTCTAATAAAGCGCAGCCCAACTCCCGCTTTATCCGCTAACTCCACTTGGGTTAAACGGATTTTTTTTCTGCGGGATCGGACAAATTCGCTCAATATATTTTTTCTATTGTATATCATAAAAGGTATAAAATAGTAATTCCTTTCTAATATTGAAGCAAAATCTACTACTTTATAGAATAATTATATCAGAAAAGGTATACTAATTCAATATGTACTTACGTAGTTAGGCGTGGAGGTGGATGAGTTGATTTTCTTGGAGGTCGTGGGCGATGGATTGGAGGCTGCGGAACAAGTGCACCTGCGTGGCGCTTAGAACCAGCAAAATTTGGGCGTAACGGGAGAATTTCCAACGGGAGTCGTCCTCGGTGAAGATGTAAAGTTCTGCGGGGTTTCCCAGAGCCGTATAGAGCCAGTCTCCATCCAAGGTGTCTTGGCGGAAAAATTGAGTATATTTTAATTCATCCTGTAAACTAGGATCTATTTTGGAGTGAAGAATTTCATATAGATCCAACTCTTTGCCCCAATTGGAAACGAAAGCGATGGCTCCTAGATGAGTTTCGTTATTGGCGCGAAGCGCCTGCCTTAAGCGTAACTTATTTTCTAGTTGGGCTATTAAATATTTTGTCTTGGTTCCTTCTGTTTTTAGGCCGCTTAAGTCAAAAACATTGCTAGCGTCGGGGGAATGTTTAAGAGATTTCACTTCTTGGATAAGCAGGGTTCCATCTCGCGCTGCCGCTCTTTCCTGCGCCTGGATTACCCAAGCAGCTCCTTCTATAAAACTAGATTCCCATTTTCGCAAGGTTTCCTCACTTTGCAGAGAAACAACCTGTTGAGCGCGCGGGATAACGAGTTCCGAGGAAGATTTTTCTAAGAATTCAAGTAGGGCGCGGGGTCTTAGTACGATGCTGAGCTCATCTCCCACAATGTGGCGCAGTGTTCCGGCTTCTTCTGCGCTAATATTTCCCTTAGACAAAGCGAACGCCGCTCCTGAAAGCCAGAGCGCCCGTTCTACATCTCTTAAGTCTCTGGAACTTTTTCTTATGGCCCGGCTGGATTTAAAATCTTTTTCTACTTTTGTTTCTAAGTCCTTCCAAATTTTTTCTCTTTCCTCCAATGGCATATAAGGAAGCGCGCTCAAAGTTTTTTGAACTTGGCGAATGTTCGCTTTATCCCGATTGCGGAGTTGATGAATGGCAACCCCAACCCCAATCATTGGGAGCGCCAAGGGCGCTAAGTTGGCAAGAGTGATCCAAATGCTGGAAGTGGATGGAATTTGCCCTTCTGCTAATGCAGAAACAGCAGTGAACACAGTCCCAATGATAGTGATAAATCCAAGGAGGGCTCCTGTATAATTGTGGTCAGTGCGGGTGGTATGGGAGGGGGTCCAACGTTTTATGTCTGGAGGGATATGAGCAACACTTTTTTGACTGGATAGAGAAAAAATGGCGTTTTCTGGGAAAACGATATAGTAAGTGGGCTCAATAATTTCAACTTCATCGCCCCGAATTTCAATGGACATAAATTTTTTTCCCTTGAGCATAAGTTTAAATTG
>JAHFCA010000161.1:3138-3860 GCA_023249715.1 Elusimicrobiota bacterium | reverse complement strand
TCAAGACCAGTAGGGAGCTGCGCTAACAGAGTTTCTTGATCCTTCTTTAAATCCTTTACCGCTTTTTGGCGCTCTTCCCAAAGGTTCGCCTGCGCGAAAGGAGCGCTGACCGTCATAAATAAAAAACTGACTGCAACCAAAACACCCATCAGTTGCAAAAAACCTTTATTCTTTTTATGAATCCAAAAGTAAACCATAGTTTCTAAAATCTATGTTACTAAAAAAGGAAGAAACTTTTCTCAAACTTTTTGTAAAATTCTTGTAACTTTTTTCCCGCAAAAAAGGGGACATTTCTATTTTGGCTTGACAAAAATAATCTATCTGCTATAATTCTCTCGAATTGTTTTTATTTACTATTCTATATTTGATATTTGAGAATGAGGCGCCTTTAAATGGCAGTTAACCATATCCTGATTGTGGATGATGCTGAAACCATTCGCGAGATGCTGCAGGATTATCTTCTCAGCAGTGGTTTTAGCGTGGATTGCGCTGAGACGGCCGAAGAAGCGTACAAAAAACTCAAAGAAAGAAAACCAGACCTTATCCTTTTAGACGTAGTCCTCCCCGATATGTTGGGCACAGACTTATGTGTTCAAATCAAGCAGAAGAAAGAATTCAAATTTATTCCTATCATTATGTGCTCGGCAAATGCCATTAGCACCCAAGATAAAATGAAGGGCTTCGACATTGGCGCCGATGATTATGTGACGAAGCCATTCGTT
>JAHFCA010000161.1:0-3128 GCA_023249715.1 Elusimicrobiota bacterium | reverse complement strand
TTTGGACGACCTCAACAGTCGGATTAGAGCTTTGCTGCGGCGTGTGGAGATGGATAAAACTAGGCATGTCGCTGAAGAACAAGCGGCGCAACAGGTGGCCGCCGCTCCGGGAGCAGTCGCAGCCGCTGCCGCGGTAGCTATTAAGGAAGAAGAGCCGCCCTTACCCCTTCTCAAGTATATTGGCTATTCTTTTTTAGAACCAAAAAAAGTTTACGCAAATTTGATGGCTGGTTCTAATAAACTGAATATAGCTCCTTTGGCTTTATTTTTATTTTTGGTTTCCATTTTTTCAGCGCTACCGCAAATTCTTCATGGATCCACAAAAGGTTTTTTTAGAGAATTTTTTAGCAGCGCTCTCTTTTTTGGTCTATTCATTCTCCTTGGCGCGCTCTTATCCTATGGCGCCTTCCTCTTGCTATACAAGAAAAAGATCTCTTTTAAATTGCTGATCTCTATCCTGCAGGTCGTTTTAGTCCCGTTTGCGCTCTATAAAGTTCTGGGATTTCTGTTCGTTTTAGCGGCTGGGTATGAGGCTAAAATTGACCATTTTTCGGCTGGACTCGGTCTTTTTTTACCTATAATGCAGTCTCAATTTCTAAATATTCTGCTAAAACCGGTGGATCTATTCCCCGTTCTCTCCATGTTGAGCGCGAGCGCGGGGTTCGCTTTATGTGGCGAGTTGCCATACAGAAAAGTTTTGCCGATTGCTGTGGCAGTAGTTTCAGTATCTCTTTGCGTTGTTAGTTTTTTACCTTAATTAATATATAAAAAGTGGGAGAACAACTATGTTAAAAGTTAAGTTTATATTGCAGACGGGACTCTTAATTGCCTGCGGCGTATCTTCTCTTTACAGTAAGGAACCGACGGTTCCCAATTCCGTTCCAGACTCTAATGTTGATGTTTCTACCATGGTTCCCGCTATTCCCGCAACACCCATTAGCTTATCTGAATATGTTGAGAGCGTTATTAATAGAAGTCTCAATGCTCTGAATACTAAAAGCAGTTTCCAGGGGACCACTTATTCCTATAAGGGAACTCGCAGAGATCTTACGGCGCCTCGGCTGTCGGTTACTGGTTCCTCGAGTAGAACCAGAAGTAAGGCGGCTACCAGCGATGCGATTACAGATAGCGCTTCTTCTTCTCTTTCATTAAGTCAGCCGTTTCTTTGGGGCGGAGATTTAAGCGGCACAGCTTCTGGATCCACATCTAGAACTTATACGGATACACTTTCAAATGGCGCGTTAACGTCGAGCGCGACTTCTTTTGATAGAAATAGTCCTTCGCTTTCTTTGTCTTATAGGCAAGCGCTCCCAATTTTTATAGGAATTCAAAGGTCGCGCAGTTGGCGTAAAAATAATTTAGGATACCGCATTTCCACGAACTCGTTTGATCGGGATTTGCAGTCTATAGATCTGGACGCCCGCTCCCTGTATTATGACGCGCTGGTGAGTCTTGCAAAGACCGCGGTGGAAAAAGAGAAACTTAAGTCTTCAAAAATTTTGTTGTCCATTTCCAAAGCGTTGGTAGAGGCGGGGAAATCGGCTCCCGTGGAACTCACGCGCGCCCAAATTAGTTACAAGTTAGATGAAAGAAGAGTGAGAAACGCCGAAGTGAGCACCCAGCAAACCCTTACTTCCTTTAAAAATTTAGTGTTAATTCCGGACGATGTTCCCGTTGAGTTAACTTCTAAAATGCAATATGCCCCAACTAAACTTTCGCTAAAAGATCTGCAAGAGTACGCTTTGCAACGTCGCTTAGATTTTCAAAATTCTAAAATTAACGTGACATTATCGGAAATCTCGTTAAAAGAATCTAAAGAGACGAACCGTCCTGTGCTTTCCGCCGGGGCGTCCTATAAAATTGACGCGCCAACAAGTCTAGACCGGCCGGAAACTTGGGAAGCGAACGCCAGCCTTAGTTGGTCCTTTTTTGACAGCCGTATCAACGCCTTGCGTGTGAAGCAGCAGAAAATTTCTTTGGAAAATACAAAAAGACAATTGGAGCTGCAAAGGCGAGGAATTTTGGTGGAAGTGCAAAATGGATATTTAGAGCTAATGCGTACGGATGAACAGATAGCGGATTTTTCTGAAACGAGAAAACAGGCGGAAGATAACGTGGCCGCGGTTCGGTTGCGTTATGAACGGGGGCTCGATCGATTAATTGACGTATTCGACGCGGAAAATAAGTTAAGAGAGCTGGATTTGGAGTATCTTAATTTATTAGTGAGTTTTAACAAAGCGCGAGACAAGTTGGGCTTCTTAATTGGAACTAAAATAGAGGAAGCGTTTAAATAACATTTTATGAGTTCAACAAACGATACTCCAAACCTAGTATCCTCTCCGGAGAAAAATCCAAAACCCTCTTCTGATCTTATGCGTAAAATCGGAATTTTTTCATTCGTTTCAATTTTATTATTGGGTTTGAACGTATGGATTAACCCTAAAAAATATGCTCGCGCAGTGGAAGCGCAGGTGATGAAACGAAGCGATATGCAGCTTAAAATTTTAGCGACGGGTTTATTGGGATTTAAAGATTTTTTACAAATTAAATCGGAGTTAAGCGAAAGAATCATCAAAAAAAACGCGGTGGAAGGGGACAAAGTGATGGCGGGGGATGTGCTGCTAGTGTTGGATTCCACCAAGCAGAAGATCGCTTATGAAAAAGAACTCAATCGCGTTAAGGAAATGCAAGGTGAGCTGACAAAAGCCAAAAATGAGTTGATTATCCAGAAAGATCTTTTTAGCAAGCAGGCGGTGGCCCGAACTAGCGTGGAAAAAGCGGAAGCGGACTTAGGGAAGGCGGAAACAGGTTTTGTCTTAGCCAAACAAGAGCTGTCTATACAAAGAAAAGATTTGGAAAAAACACTTATCGTTAGTGACAGATCGGGCATTGTCTTGGTGGATTACGTGCAACGGCAAACCTCGGTGGAGCAGAATAAACCTTTGTTTGAAATTGGAACTCCGGGGCAATTCCAACTGAATGGTAAGATTGATGAACTCAACATTCAAAACGTGTTTGAGGGGGCGCGCGTGGAGGTTCGCATTGACGCGTTTCCCAACGTTATTTTGCCGGGAGTTGTGACAAAAATTGACAGTCAGGCGGAGAGCGGATCGTTTTCGAAAATAGGG
>JAHFCA010000160.1 GCA_023249715.1 Elusimicrobiota bacterium | reverse complement strand
AGCGAGCTTGGCTCTACAGTTTGGAACGAGGTCGTTCAAGGAATTGTGGAAGACAGAATTAAATTTTTGCCTACCTTCCTTAAAGGGGGAAAACTAGATTCCGACTTGGTTTTTGAGAAGCTCAATCGGTTTGGCTGGGCGGGATCCGGTATCCAGATTCTTACCAATAACCAGGAGCGTTGGAATTTTAGTCTACAGAATCAATCCTGGATCCGCATCATGGAAATCACAAGCCCCAACACAGTGAGAGAGGCCTTTAACCTGCACAGGATTACAGATCAGGTGGAATCTTTAGGGCTTATAAAAATATCGTCCTAAAATAATAAATGTAACAACGCAAAAATGTTACAAAAATGTTACAGAAAGTTTGAGAAAAGTTATGGCTGTTTATGCAATACTTAGCGTATGAAGAGAAAAAATTTCAATAAAACAGATGATTTTTAGGACGGAGGAATGAAAATGATTCAATTTTGGAATGATAAAAAAAATAGAAGCTGGTTGCAAACAACCGCGGGAATTGTGGCGATCAGTTTTTTATTTAGCACCGGCGCCGCTCCCTTTGCCCAAGCTTCTTTTTGGGAAGAACGCCAGGAAGCGGTAAAAAATTTAAAACAAAAGAGCGAGGCAGAGTCGTCCCCCTATTCACAACTTGCCTCGCTCCCCTCTTCTTTTTCATCTCTAGTGGGGCCAAGCATAACTCCCGGACTAACTCCAAATGTGGCCCCATCACAGTTTCCCGAGGACTGGCTGCAAAAAGCGTTAAAGCGCGTCAGCGGCCATTCTTCTATTAAGAAAGAGTTCAGCGGTATTCCCGCCCAACTCGTAGAAAAATTAGAAAAGTACGTTGAAATCGAAAAAGTCCATTTAGCGCCATCCATTCACTTGGCCGTTGTTTCTAAGAAAATAGTTTCTAATGAACCTATTGTCATACAAATTCAGGATGCGCACAGTGTCTATGGAGTGCAAAAAAATATAGCTTTCCTTGTAAAAGAGCTCACCGAAATGGGAGTAAAGATTGTAGGCGTAGAAGGCAGCGAAGGAGTGATGCGGGGGATTGAAAAATGGAGAAAATATCCCGACAGAGAATCTTTAATGGGCGTGGCAGGGTACTTATTAAAGGAAGATCTTTTAACCGGAGTGGAGGTTGCGGGTTTAGGGACTTCCGCAGAAAACGTGGAGTTTTACGGGGTTGAAGAAAAAGAATCTTACCTAGAGCAAGGGGAACAACTTAAATCGGCTCTGACTCTAAATAAGGAAGTATGGGACTGGTATAAAGAAACCGGTAGAAAGGTTGCCGACATTAAAGAGAAAACCTATAGCTCGGCGTTAATAGATTTAGATTCTAAAAAGAGCGCCCACGAAAACGGAAAGATTAAACTCGGAGAGTGGCTTGGAAAATTAGTGACAGAAAAATTGGCATCTGTCGCCAATTTTCCCAATCTGGAGAAATACCTGAACGCCTACCAATTAGAAAAATCGCTCGATTTTAAAAAAATAGAGCAGGATCAAAAATTGGTTCTAAAAACTCTCAGCGAAAAGATGAAGCAACGGGATTTAACGGAGCTTTTAGAAGAGAGCCTGTTATATAGGTTAGGCAAGATAAGCTATGGCGATTTTTATGCTCGCTTAAAAGAGCGCTGCTCTAAAGCAGAGATTAAAATGAGTCCCGAGATGGGGCGCTACATGGAATATGTGGTGCGGGTGGAGGGCATTCATAAGGAAGCGCTCTTTAAAGAGATTAAAGATTTTGAAGCGGTCGCGTGGAAAAATGTCATTGGAAATAACGAGAAAGTAAAAGCGGTGTACGAAATGGATAAAGATTATCGCCTTATTGGCAAGGCGATCGATTTTAAACTAAACGTGGAAGATTGGCAGGAATTTCAGAAATTAGAGACAGGCACCCATGTAATAGTGAGCCATGTTCCCGCTGCGGTAAAAAAAACGCTTGCCAATGTGGGGCGGTTTAACCAACTCTCCCACAAAAGAGACCAAATTTTTGTAGAGAAGCTTTCCCGCAGAATGGGGGAGAAAAGAGAGAACCTCTCCGTTTTAATTGCCGGCGGTTACCATAGCCAAGGAGTCGAGCAAAAACTTGCTGGGAAAGGGGTTTCCTATATTACCGTTCGCCCCAGAATGGATGCAGGCGAAATTAAGGAGGGGTATCACCCGCTCCAGAGCTTTAAACGGGGACTTTTACCGTTAGAGAAAATGTTCCAGCCGGAAAAAGTAACCTATGCGCCCCAAGAGGCATTAGGGGGTATGAGTGGAATGGCCACAGCTAAAGGAATTACCGTAGATGGAACTTTAGAAATCGTAACCCCCGCCATCGCCCAAATTCATGGAAGGGATTCTCCCGAAGTGGTTACTCTCGAGGCAAAAGGGTATAAAGTTTCCGCCTCCGCTGACGGAAAAACGTTCTCTGCCAGAATTAAAGTTGGCCCTGACGGCATCGTCACCCAAACCGATTACCTATTTTCAGATAGAAAACCCGAACCCTTTTCTATAGAACGGGCGCACAATTTTGCTTCTAATGTACTCTTCTCGATCAAGGAAAAAATAAAGTCTCTTGGAAAGGAGATTTCAAAACTAAAGGAGCAGGTTCAAGCATTCGCGGGAGTATCTTATCTGCCTATGATCCAATTTACTCGTGGAACCTTACTTGCTGGAATGATTTTAGCATTGACCGCTTGCCCTACCCCCTTGACAAAAATATTATATTCAGGGATTTTTGAGAGTGGAGTGGTGGTGGTTTCGGATTACACGGGCGAAGGGGAACTGACAGAATTGGTAAGCCCCCCTGTGGCCTTTGAAGGGTTGAAGTATGGGATGGATTCTGTGGTTAAAGCAGGTGAAGATAAGATTAGTTATGAAGCGACAGTACTTACCGATAACTCCAATGAAAATAAAATTTCCGGGTTCAGTCTCTATTTTGGAGAGAATGGTTTTAATGCGAGCGGCTCCATTACGATTGCCGTGGGATATAAAGACGGCTCTGAGCTGGGGGAAGGGTTTATAGATTTCGAGAGCACGGATCTGCCCAGCAAAACTCCGGTCAACGATATCTCAATTGGAAAATTCGAAAAGGGTAAACTCAAGTTAATCAAAATTACGCCGAGCAAGTTGGGGTGGAGGTTCGCTTCCGATAGATTGCGCAGAATTAGATTTAAGTTTAAACGGAACACATGGAACCCTTCGGAAGTAGAAAAAACGCTTCTCTCTATAAAAGCAAGACTGGTAAAACCGGAAGAGGCTTCTTTATCCGGATCGAGGAGCCCTGCTCAAGAGAGATATTTAGCGTTACAGCCGAGTAAGAATAGTTATCCTACCGCTCCCATAGCGGAATTACCCAAATATATCGGAGAAGGTTATTCCAGGGTAATCTTAGAAGAGTATAAGGATGGAATAGCTACTCTTAGGTTACATTTATTAGGGCGGGACTTCGCAGGGCTCAGCATAAAATCGCCGCAGCCATTTCTCCTTCCCTCTTTCTTTGGATTAAGAGCTGTTTCTTTGGAGAATCCAAAATTTCACATGGAATACTGGTACCAAGGAGCGCAAAAGCAGGCCCAAAGAATTGGGCCCAGAGATGAGGATAGTTTACTCCCTATTGTGGGAGACAATTTTCTAGATCCCGTCATCAATATTTCTAATTTAAGTTTGCGTTTCGGGCCGGTAGATACCCTGCGCATTGTAACAAATGACGCGGTGGCGTTAAGTAAAGGGATCGATCTATATATAAAGATGGCTCTTCCCGAAGCGCTTCTTCACGGACTCCAAACTCCTTCTCCCACTCCTGCGCCGCAAACGACTCCAACCCCAACGCCTGTTCCGTTGGCTACGGAGTCCGCATCTGCGACTCCGCTGCCAACGGCCACGCCGA
>JAHFCA010000159.1 GCA_023249715.1 Elusimicrobiota bacterium | reverse complement strand
GGTCTACCTCCGGGAAAATTTGAGAAATAAGTCCCGCTTCATCTAATTTGAGAACAGCGAGGTACGCGCTCTGGCAGTCTAAAAGCAAAAGAAGCTCTTCTCTAATTCTTTCCATGGCCACGCCGTTTATAAGGTGGCTGTTTTCTTTAATAGTTTTAAATGTTTCGGGATCCATTTCAAATTGAAGCTGCGTGGCAATTCTAAACGCTCGAAGGAGTCTTAGAGGGTCTTCTCCATAAATGGTTTTAGAAATTTGGCGGACGGTTTTTTTGTTTAAATCGGCGCGGCCGTGGGCGGGGTCTAAAATATTTTCCAGTGAAAAAGTTTTTGCGTTATCGGGCGCTAGGGTAAGCGCCATGGCGTTGATCGTAAAATCTCTTAGAGACAGATCCTCCTCAATAGTGGCTCCCTTAAAACTGGAAAAATCGAATTGATATCCATCCTCATTCACTACCCGATAAATTTCCTCTTGTTCATGGAGAACAAAAAAAGAAAAATGGGGCTGGTCAGAAAATTTTTGAGCCAGGTTTTTAGGATTTTTAGAAAGGGTAAAATCTAAATCTTTAGTGATTCGATTTAAATAAAGGTCGCGCAAATAGCCGCCCACCAAATAACAGTCGCTATTTTCTTCTTGGGCTAATTGAGCAATGAAATGGAGCCATGATTCCAGTTTATCCATTGTTGAGGAGCTCTTCTATATCCAGGATACTCGCCACTTTTTTGCGCAGCTTTTTAAATTCAATGGGTTTTATAATATAAGCTTGAGCGCCATAATAAAAACTTTTTTCCACGTCCCCCACGCTATCTTTAGCGGTGCACATAATAATGGGAATAGAGGCGTAGGTCAGGTTCGATTTTATGGTTTGCAGAACTTCCCAGCCGTCCATGCGGGGCATGACCACATCTAAAATAATTAAATCGGGTCGTTCTTTTTCTATTTCCAGCAAGGCGTCTTTACCGCTGTAACAGGCTTTAGCGTGAAAACATCCTTCATCAAAATGAATTTGCACCAGATCCGCTAAGGTGTGGTCGTCGTCCACCACCAGAATTTTATAGATCTTATTTTTTTTCATGTTCTTTACCCATCGCGCTCTCGCGAAGCTCCCTTTTTAACACTTTCTGGAGAGCATTTTTAGGAAGCTCTTTTATAATTTCTATATTCCTGGGTTGTTTATAGGGAGGCAGCAATTTCTGGCAATGTTTTCTTAATTCCATTTTATCAAAAGTTTCATTCTCTTTTAAAACCACGTAAGCTTTTACAAATTCGTCCCCATTGGCGGTTGGTATTCCAATCACAGCCGCTTCTAAAACTTTAGGGTGGCTCCGCAACACGTCCTCTACCTGAGCGGAAAAAACTTTTAACCCTTTTACGATGATCATATCTTTAATGCGGTCTAGAATGGTTAAAAATCCTTCCGAGTCCAGCGCTCCAATATCCCCGGTTCTAAACCAGCCATCTTGGGTAAAACTATTTTTGGTTTCTTCGGGTAGACCATAGTACCCTTTCATGACGTTCGGTCCCTGAATACAAATTTCCCCTTCTTGTCCTGTTCCCAGTTCCTTTTCCGTTTCATCTATAATTTTAACTCTTACTCCGGGAATTACTTTTCCCACAGTGCCTAACTTTTTATACTTCAGTGAGTTTACCGTTGTAACAGGGCTGGTCTCGGTAAGCCCGTAACCTTCTAAGAGGCAGACTCTAATTTTTTTCTCAAAATTTTCCGCCACTTCTTTGGGCAAAGGAGCGGCTCCAGAAATGCATAGGCGCACGGTTCTAAAGAGAAACCGTAATATCCATTTTCTCAGTCCATGAGCCCCTTGAGACAGCAGGGCATAAATTTGTGGTACCGCAGCGAAAACAGTGATATTTTCTTTAGCTAATTTTTTTAACCACAGTTGCGGCGGCCGTATGGATTCTACAATTAAAATGGGGCATCCTAAAGAGAGTGGCACCAAGACATTCGCCGTCCAGGCGAAGACATGGAACAGGGGCAGGATACAGATAAAATTGTCTTTATTATTTATCTCTAAAGCTTCTATAGCAGCAGTCGCATTGGAAATAAGATTTTTATGCGTCAGCATGACTCCCTTCGATTTTCCTGTCGTGCCAGAAGTGTAGAGAATTAAAACAGTATCTTCCGCGTCAATATCTGGATTTTCGCGCTTCTCGCGGGAATGGCGATCGGGACTGGAATTACAATTGAGCAATGTCCCAAATGCTTCTATAATATCTTCACTTTTCTCTGTACTATCCGTTACCCAAATTTTTCTTAGCCCTTTATATTTTTTTTGTACTTCTTTAATCGTTTCTAAAAATGCTAACTGGGTAATAACAGCCGAGAGGCCGCAATTTTCCGCCACATATAAAATCTCATCATACTTTAAGTAAAAGTTTAGAGGAACTACTTCCGCTCCAATAGCGCTGAGCGCAAAAACAGACCAAATAAATTCAGGAGAATTTTTTAAAAAGAGAGCGACTTTATCCCCCTTTTTTATCCCGCGATCCTCAAAGGACGCGGCTATTTTTATAATGGTATCGTAAAGCTCTTCAAAGTTCCAATATTTATCCTGAAACTTTAAGGCAACTTTAGAACGGTTTTTCTCGGCGCTTTCTTTCAGTAACTTAATTAAGGTCATACATTTTTTCCCAACGGTTTATTCAACGGTTAACCCAAATAGTTCAGTTGGAAGCGTGAACCGAGAATGAAAAGATGGCCGTTTTTTCGAAATAAAAAAGTTCAAGCATGCTATTGGGCATGTGCGAACTTTTTTGTGAAGAAAAAATGGCCATATTTTCATTCAAATTCCGCTCTCCAACTGAACTATTTGGGTTAATGTGGAAGCGAGAAGAGTTTGTGTGTAAATTTCCCGAGGATGGTTAAAAATGTCTTCTACCCCGCCTTCTTCTATGATTTTTCCTCGGCGCATCACCAAAACTCTAGAAGCGCAATATTCAACGACCGCTAAATCGTGCGTAATTAACAGTATAGAAATTCCATAGCGTTTATTTAAGTCCAGAAGGAGGTTGAGAATTTGCGCCTGAATGGAAAGGTCTAGAGCGCTTACGGGCTCATCGGCAATAAGAAGTTTTGGTTTCATGGCGAGCGCTCGGGCCACCCCTATCCTTTGTTTTTGCCCGCCGGAAAACTGATGCGGATAATGCGCGCTCGCTTCCACAGGGAGGCCGGTCGCTTGTAATAATTTTTCTATTTCCAGAGGAATTGCGGAGGGTGTTATTTTTTCTGGAGAATGTAAAAGCGCTTCTCTAAGCGCAAAGCCCACGGAAAGTTTGGGATTTAAACTAGAAAAGGGGTCTTGAAAAATAGTTTGAACAAAGTGAGCTCTCCCCTTTTTAGAAAATAGGATGGCATTTTTTTCTTGGAAATAAAGCTCTCCAGTTGTAGGAGGAATAAGACCTTGGATTATTTTTCCTAGGGTTGTTTTTCCACTCCCGGATTCTCCTACCAAGGCTACGATTTCCCCGGGTTGGATAGAAAAAGAAACATTATCCACTGCCACAATTTCTCCGGAGGTATGGAACATCCCATTTTCTATAGGAAAACTTTTTGTTATGTTTTTTAGTTCAATTAATTTTTCCATTTTTAAATTTACGTTTAGGAATCGCGGCGATTAATTTTTGAGTATAGGGAGCTTGAGGATTTTTTAAAATAAGGAAGGTCTCCCCTGCTTCTACAATTTCTCCCCCATGTAAGACGGCCAGTCTCTGGCTATATTTGGCAATAATCCCAAGGTGGTGCGTAATAAAAAGTATAGTCATATGGAGATCTTTCTGCAGTTGGGTGAGCAAATCCAAAATTTCTTTTTGAATGGTCACATCGAGAGCGGTCGTAGGTTCGTCACAAATAAGCAGCTGGGGGTGGTTGGATATCGCCATCGCGATCAGGGCTCGTTGCCTTTGCCCGCCAGAAATTTG
>JAHFCA010000158.1 GCA_023249715.1 Elusimicrobiota bacterium | reverse complement strand
GGATAGGCGGTGATCTCCCCTTTCTCATCCACCGCGCTTTCTAATTGAACCCTTACCGATTCGTTCGGGTGTGTGCTAAACCGTGCCCACCTCTGACCGCCAAAGAAAAGCCTACCTTCACTATCCAACTTAAAGTTGCGGAGAGTGAGCGCTGTGTGGCGCTTTATAAGAGTACGGAGGGTTTTGGATACAAGCGCGCCCCAGAAGCTATGGACTATTTCACCATCCAAAGAGCGCAGTTGAGAGAACTCTTCTACAGAGCCATCTGGGAATGTTACATTTATAGGATATGCGTCTTCCAGAAACACCGTTACAGATTCATGGGCGTGGCCTGCCCCAAACAATGCCCATACTTTTCCATGAATGTATAATTTCCCAATGCCCATCAGATTTACTTGAATCTCTTTTAGATTATTTTGTTTATTTGCTGGGTTAACTAATTCTCCTTCATTATTTGTGGGAGCCGCTCCTTTCGTTAATGTTCTCCTGCCTGTGGCGACACTAAATACATTAATTCCCATATGAGCCAGCGCTTGAACCGGATAAAGAGCAATCAATGCAGATATAAGGGAGGCTCCTAAAGCGATGGCAATTGTTTCCGGCGTAGAATGCGGTTGGAAGAGTTCTGTGAATTGATGAACCAAATATTGGTTGCCCCCTATGTATGAAACACCCATCGCAGAAAATAGGGCGCCGAGGTTCTCTTTAATTTCCCGCAGCTCTCTAATGTTTCTTGGGTGATGGTTTTCTATAGACTGTTTAATACGGAATAGTTCCAATTTCCATGTTTCCGTGGAAAGGGGAGCGTAGAGTATCTGGACTAGGGGAACGAGCCAACTTGGCGTATCTGATTTTTCTAGCAATTTGGGAAATAGTTTTGGCAAATAGGTTTGAAAGAACTCGATCCCTCGTTCTAAGGTTTGTTTCACTTCTTTAGCGCGCCCTGTTGATTGAGAGGTATGGAATTCTGAAGCAATTGTTTCTACTTCTTTTTTTAGTTTCGCGTTTCTTTGTTCCACCATGCATTGGCTTTGAGAACGGAGTGTAAAGGCTTGAGTGGACTTAGCGCAAGCGAAGGGAGGCAGAAGAATAGAACAAAGCAGAGCCGCCGCCACTAATAGGGCAGTACTCTGTTTAAAGAGTCTATTTTGTTTTCTTAGCCAGAATTGGATCATAAGATATTGCGCATTCTATTCTCTAGTTACGCGTACTTAAAAGTATACCCATGCAAAAGAAACTTTTCTCAAACAAAACGTAACTTTCTTGTAAACTCTTTTTGAACTATTCTGTCATTATGTGCTAGAATAGTTCCATGATAAAAATGATCGAAAGGCTCTGTTTCCAAGGGCTTTGGCGGCAACATTCGAAAAGAGAAATTTCAATTATTCTTGGGGCTAGACAAGTTGGCAAATCTACACTCCTCCGCCAACTCCAGGCAAAGGCGGAGCGCGCGGGTTTAACCACCCTATTTTTTGATTTGGAACAACCCTCTCATTTGCAAGAATTGGCCGGCAACCAAGAGCAAGTGATTCAAAAACTAGGTGCAAGGTCTGATATTGTTTTTATTGACGAATTTCATTACCTAAAAAACGCTTCAAAAATATTTAAAGCCATTTATGATTCCAACCAAAAAGTAAAAGTCTACGCTTCCGGTTCTTCTTCTTTGGAAATCCATAAGCATCTTAAAGAAAGCCTTGCGGGAAGGTTTCTAAAAACTATGGTTTTTCCTTTCTCGGGCAATGAATTAAGTGAAATAAGAGGATTTGATTTATCTCAATATTTGCAATGGGGAGGGCTCCCCGGACTACTCCATCAAAAAGGAAGCGAGGCTAAAGGCCGTCTTTTAGAGAATATCTTGAGCACCTACATCACTAAAGATGTGAAGGGGCTAATTCGGGAAGAAAATGTAAGAGCTTTTAATTCCCTCCTCTACTCATTGGCCCAAGCGCAAGGTTCCATCTCTTGCGCTTCTAATCTTGCGCGGGAAACGGGTTTAAGCGAATCGACAGTGAGTAGGCATTTAGAGCTAATGAGCCAAACCTATGTTCTTTATGGGTTAAATAGCTATTCCACCAATCTGGCCAATGAATTAAAAAAATCAAAAAAGTACTATTTTTATGATTTGGGTATTCGCAATATTCTTCTTAAAGATTTAAGGAAGGCCCAAATGAGGGAAGATAAAGGGGTACTCTATGAAACAGCAGTTCTTCTCAATTTAATTCCTCAGCTTAAACCGAACATGGAGATTCGTTTTTGGAGAACAAAAAAACAGGAAGAAGTCGATTTTATTCTTTTGAAAAATAGAATTCCGGTTCCTATGGAAGTAAAATCCGCTTTACAGAAACTAGAAATCCCTTATGGAATTAGCTTGTTTATGAGAAAATACCCAAAAGCTCCCTTTGGAATGGTCTTTAATACGACCCTAGAGGAAACTGTATCGCTTCCGGACCGTAGAAAAATATATTTTAAGAGTTGGGAGAATTCAGCGTCTCTTAAATTTATGCAGAGCCTTTTTGATTGATATAATGAATTTATTTTGCCGATGAATTTTGAGAATATTCCTTTTTGCGAGGATCTTTTTTCTTACCGTAGACGGATAACGCGGGAGGTCCTGGTGGGGAATGTGGGTGTGGGCGGTAAAAACCCTATTCGGCTCCAATCCATGACTACCACACGCACGTTGGATACCGAGGCTACCGTGGCCCAAGCGATCCGCATGGTCCAGGCTGGCTGTGAAATTGTGAGAATTACCGCCCCCACGGTAGAGGATGCGAAAAATCTTAAGAATATAAAATCTCAACTGGTTAGTAAGGGAATTCACACTCCTTTGGTAGCGGATATTCACTTTTTACCGGCGGCAGCGATGGAAGCGGCAGAACATGTGGAAAAAGTAAGAATTAATCCTGGGAATTTTATAGATTCGAAACTTTTTAAGTTTAAAGAATATTCGGATCAAGACTACGAGTTAGAGTTGGAGCGGCTGGAAGAAAAGTTTACCCCTCTGGTTTTAAAATTAAAAAGTTTAGGACGGGCTTTGCGCATAGGAACCAACCATGGTTCTTTGTCCGACCGCATTATGAACCGGTATGGGGATTCTCCGGAAGGGATGGTGGAATCCGCCTTGGAATTCGCGCAAATCTGCGAGAAGAACGATTTTTACGATATTATACTTTCCATGAAATCCTCCAACCCTAAAGTAATGATAGCTGCGTACCGATTGTTGGCCGCCCGCATGGAAAAGTTAGGTATGAACTATCCTTTTCATTTAGGAGTCACAGAGGCGGGGGAAGGGGAAGATGGGCGGATTAAGTCGGCCATTGGGATTGGAAGTTTATTGGAAGATGGCATTGGCGATACCATTCGTGTTTCTTTAACGGAAGAGCCGGAGTTTGAAGTTCCCGTCTGTAAAACGTTGGCAGACTTGTTTAATAATCGTAAAGAAACTAAAACTCTTCCCTATGTAAAAAATTCCATAAAACTAAATCCTGTAGAGAGTTTTTACCACTATTCCCGAAGAAAAACTAAAGTCGTTAAGATTGGCCCTTTCCGTTTTGGCGGGGAGAATTTGGCGCGGGTAGTCACTCCGATTGAGCCCTACTTAAACGGAGAGAATCCTACAGAAACCATCCTTGGAATTTTAGAAGAGCAGCTTTCTAATCCAAAGGCGATCGCTCCCGAGTTAATTCAATGGACTATTCATACCAAGAAGGATATCCAAATTTTAAAAGAGTGCAGAGCCCGTTTATCTCAAGAAACTTCCAGGATAGCGTTCTTAGGCCATTTTGAAGATTCTCTCGATCTTTTGCCGGAAGGGCACTCTTTAGTGGATTGCGCAAACTTTAAGTATAAAGCAGGGGACGATGCGGCCACGCGTAAAAATAAATTTACCCGTTTTGTAGAGAGCGCTAAAGCGAAAAATATTCCCGTCTTTTTAGAGGCA
>JAHFCA010000157.1:2393-3942 GCA_023249715.1 Elusimicrobiota bacterium | reverse complement strand
CTTAGGGATTGGAGTTAAAGAAAAGAGGCTCCGTCTAGATTACGCGTATATGAATGGAACAGAATTAGGAGTAACGCACCGCATCACAGTAACACTTTCTTTTGGACCTAAAACCGTAGAAAAAGAGAAGGAAGTGAAGCACGAACTCCTAGATCCGGAAAAGGGATTAAAACCTGAAGATGAAACAAACAAAAAAACGATCCAGGAAATAGAAAAATCTCTCAATAAAAAAGTGGAATATTCGATAGATAAGGAAAACTAGAAAAGTTCTTTTTGAAGTTTTTGGGAAGTTCCATTCTCAATTTTAAAATCTTTTAACATTGCTTCGTTCACCTTCCTTCCCATACGCGTCCGACTAATCAGACCTATCTTTAATAAATAAGGCTCCACGACTTCCTTTAAAGTTTCCGCCTCTTCATTTAAGGTGGCTGCAATGGATTCCACTCCTACCGGGCCTCCCTCGTGGTGGAGCAAGATCACCCGAATATATTTTTTATCTAATTCATCCAACCCGAACTCGTCGATGCCTTCAATCTTTAACGCGTCCGTGGCAGATTGGGGAGTAATCTGGCCGCCTGTTTTTACTTCCGCGTAATCCCGCACTCGTCTTAAAAGCCGATTGGCAATTCTGGGAGTACCGCGAGCTCTTTTGGCAACCTCTCGGCACGCTTCTAAATTTAGCTCTACCGAAAGAAGTTTAGCCGAACGCTGCACAATTTTATTTAAGTCTTCAGTCTCATAAAAATCGAGGTGATAGGACAAACCAAACCGCTCTCTCAAGGGAGCCGAAAGAAAACCAGCCCGCGTCGTCGCTCCCACTAAAGTAAACTGTTTTAAAGGAACATTTAGAGTTTTAGCATAAGCCCCTTTGTCCACGACAAAATCAATTTTAAAATCTTCCATGGCGGGGTACAAAAATTCTTCTACGATCGTAGGCAACCGATGAATCTCGTCAATAAATAAAATGTCCCCGGCATTTAAGTTCGTTAGAATTCCCATGAGGTCGGCCGAACGTTCTAAGGCGGGACCAGAGGTTGTAAAAATTTTAGATTCCATCTCTTTAGCGATAATATTGGCTAAGGTTGTTTTGCCAAGGCCCGGAGGTCCATAAAGCAGCAGATGTTCCAAAGGCTCCTCTCGTTTTTTAGCCGCGGCTAAAGAAATAGACAACTTTTCCACAACCCCTTTTTGACCTATAAATTCAGAGAGGGCTTGAGGGCGTAAACTTACGCTCCAATTTTCTTCTTCTGGGGTCAGGGGTTTGCCAGAGACTATTCTTTCCCGACTCATAGATTATTTTTCATTTTAAAAATTTCTTGAATGAGCTCTTGAGAATTTTTGATATTTGGATTTTTTTGAATCACCGCCGCGATGAGCTCCATGGCTTGGACATTAGAATAACCCACCTGTTCCAAAACCTGAGTTACTTCTAAGGTGTAATCTGGCTCTATTTCCTGGGAAAGAGGAGAACTCACCGCATCTAACGTAAATTTTTTCATGCGACCCCGCAGAGTCGCCACCATTTTTTCAGCGGTACGGCTGCCGATAT
>JAHFCA010000157.1:0-2383 GCA_023249715.1 Elusimicrobiota bacterium | reverse complement strand
GCAACTTTTTTAGAGAAGCGTAATCGCTATTTTCTATCGCCAGAGCGATTTTTTGTATGGGCAGCATTAAGGACTTTAACGCTGTTTTATATCCAATCCCTTCCACGCTGGTATAGAGTTGAAAGAAATCTTTTTCAATCCTTCTTTTAAACCCTACCAAACGCACAAACTGGTTCCCGTGCCCGCTCGACCCTTCGATATACTGAATGGTAAAAAAACATTCCTCTTCACCGTTTTGACAGCCCTCTTTTATTTTTTTGCGATAGTTCCCAATGACACTGCCGGGAACTAAAATTTCATAACTCAAATGATTGACTTGCAACGTTATAGAACTCTCTCCAATTTCAATCACCTTTCCAATAATTTGGGAAATCATTTAATGCGATGCTCCTCTTAAACGGTGCGCATGGCATAAGGCGAGAGCCAAGGCATCGGCGACGTCGTCGGGCTGGGGAACTTTATCCAGATTGAGTGTGCGTTGCACCATGCGCTGCGTCTGCGCTTTGTTGGCCCGGCCATATCCTAAAAGAATTTTTTTTACCTCAATGGGATAATAGCTATAAATTGGAATTGAATTTTGCGCGGCCGCCAGTAAAACAATCCCTTGCACATTCCCTATAAATAAAGCGCTTTTTGGGTATTCGGGTAGAGAGTAAACTCCTTCTAATGCCAGAGAATCGGGGGTGAACTCTTTTAAAATAGAATCTAAATGAATATAAATTTCGTGAAGGCGTTCGTGCAACTGATTTTCTTTTTTAGAGGTAAGAATTCCCGCTTCTATGAGTTTAGGGTTCGAAGCGGCGCGATCTACTTCTATAAGACCATACCCTGTAATTCCATATCCGGGATCAATCCCCAGAACGATCATGCATTATCACTAGAACCGTGATTGGATTGTGGAATTCGATGAAAAATATGAGTCATCTTTTCGCAGTTCTAGTGAACCTTTAAAAGAATTTCTTTTGGGATATCAAAATTAGAGTAAACGGACTTTACGTCTTCGTGGTCTTCCAACGCGCTCATGAGACGTAACACATTCTCGGCTTTTTCTCCAGCCACCGGAACCAACGTTTGAGACACTTGCGTTACCTCCGCGTTGGCAACGGATATCGCTTTTGTTTTGAGAGCCGCTTTCACATTTTCGAAATCATGGGGGGCAGTATAAATTTCGTAAAATTCTTCATCGTCTGTTTTTAGATCTTCGGCTCCGGATTCTAGGGCAAGCGTCAATAATTTTTCCTCATCCACATTTTTTTTATCCACGGCAATGACCCCTTTTAACGCAAACATCCAGGAAACAGAACCGGCGTCCCCAACGGCCCCGCTATGATCGGCAAAAATTTTGCGGATTTCAGAACTGGTTCGATTCCGATTGTCGGTGGTAGCTTCCACTAGAACAGCCACGCCTCCGGCGCCATATCCCTCGTACCGAACCTCTTCATAATGGACTCCGGGGATTTCTCCGGTGCCGCGCTGAATTGCCCTTTTAATATTTTCCTGCGGCATATTCGCTTCGCGGGCATCTTCGATCGCCTTGCGGAGACGAGCGTTATTGTCAATAACTCCGCCCCCTTCTCTAGCGGCCACAGAAATTTCCCGCCCAATGCGAGTAAAAACCTTCCCTTTTTTAGCGTCTACAATCGCTTTCTTATGTTTAATTCCAGCCCATCTTGAATGTCCAGACATAAAATTCTCCTCTAACTTCTAGGTTCTATTCTATATTAATTTTACTTAAAATTGCGAGCGAACTCTAACTTTGCCAAGAACTCCCGCTCTTCTGGAAAAAAGTAAACCGCCTGCGAAAAGAGCGCGATCGCTTCCGCTTTATAGCGGTCCCTCTCCCGTAAATAACTATTCCCCAAAAAAAGATACGCATCCTTTAACATGGGATTGATTAACAACGCTCTGGAATAATGGAAGCGCGCCCCTAAAAGTTCCTTTGCTTGTAAAATTTGCTTTTGCCCCAGAGGGTCCAATACCTCCATATCGTATTGCAACTGATCCACTAAATTAAATTGAGCCAATGTGGCAGCCAAATTAAAATAGATTTCATCGTAACCATTATTGGAACGCAACGCTTCCAGATACGCCCACAGCGCTTTTTTAGCATAAATTTCCGCTTTATCCTGGAGCCCTTCTTTTAACATCATCTGAGAGAGCCGCGCGTAGGCGTTCGCCAGTTCATAATTGGTGTTCACTTCCTTAGAAAACCAGTCCCAGGCGGTTTCTAATTCTTGGCGAGACATAGCTTGCTGACGGGGATCTCTGGAAATTTCGTATCCCCTAAAATAATGAATTTCCTGAAACTCTCTCTTGATATTCCAAAGAATAGTAGCGCTTAAAAAGCAAAGAATTCCAAAGAGAAAAAATTTTTGAGGCGTTT
>JAHFCA010000156.1 GCA_023249715.1 Elusimicrobiota bacterium | reverse complement strand
TTGGACGAGGTTGTTCGTTTCGTGGAGAATTTTTTGCGCCCCTTTTTCCAGTTCGGACTGGAGCAAGTGGGTGGCGATTCGATTGGAAAGTAATGTAAAAGCTCCCAGCGGTAACACAACACAGAGAGTCACAGATAATATTAATTTAACTCTTAGAGACAACTTACTGTGTAATTCTGGCTAGGCCGCGCTTCGCTTCTTCGTTATCGGAGTCTAATTCGATAGATTTTTCCCACGATGATTTTGCCTTTCTCTTGTCGCCGCTTAAGAACGCTTCTAACCCTTCTTTGTAGAGGTTCTGGCTCAATACTTTCTTTTGCAGGTCCCATCGGCGCTGAATGTTGCTAAGTGATTCGCGGGCATCGCGAGATTTAGGGTTATGAGACAGCGCCACTCTTAAATTTTTAATCGCTCCCTCCCATTCACCCTTGGCGGCCAAATCCTGGCCTCTGGCAAAATATCGCTTAAATAAATTATCTTTACAAGACTGATAATACCGCTGCGCGTCCTCCCGTTTGGGGTCCATCTCCATTACTTGCGCGAACAAGGACATGGCATCATCATACTGTTCTTTACTATAGGCTACGATCGCGTCTTTATAAATTTTTCCAGAAGCTTCTTTCTGAGCCAACGCCTGCTCTTCTTTCTTTCGGGTTTCCAAAATTTCCATACATTTGGTCAACTGAGCGCTCGCTTCCGCATGATCAGGCTTAATTACGAGCACCTTTTCAAACTGCTCTTTCGCCTTTTCATAAGCGCCGGCGGCAAAGGCGTCTAACCCTTCTTTATAGAAGTTCTCCGCGAAGGATTGGAATTGCCCTTCGATCTGTTTTAAATAGGCTCCCGCTTCCACATGGCTCGGCTCCAATCCTAAAACCGCCTGGAAATCCAGCCGCGCGTCCACCAAATTTCCTTCCTTAAAAAACTTTTCTCCTCGGGCGAATAACTCTCGAATTTGCTGGGCTAGTTTTTCTCTTCTGTCCCCTTCTTCTAATTCTTTAAACCCTCTTTGAATCTTAGTTAAAAGATTATTATTTTCATCCAGCCAAGGAGCCACATGGTTTATCTGCATCGAAATCATATAGGCTTCCACCAAAGCTCCTTGCGCGTACAGTGTCTTGGCATAATTTATTTTCTCTTTCAGCTGGCTTTCCACTTTTGGTTTCTCATAACTTTTCCCAAATCGGTACAAGACAGAAGCCCGGTGAGTGTCTTCTAACTCCCCTCCCGGAACAAACGCGTAATCTAAACTAAAGAGAGGGTTTTCAAAACCAATGCCAACCGTTAAATTTTTTTCCAGTTTTCTATCCCCTTTATAGCCACACCGAATAGAAACCATTTTCAATAATTTATATTCCAAGCCAACGGAGGGGTAAGGGCTCCCTCCATCCACCATCACACCATCTATTCCCAAAGCCACCGCTTTGCCAAAGAAGGATTGGCCCAACCCTAAACGAATCACTCTCGGCAAATTGCTGGCGGTGCTGTCAAACTTAATTCCGTTGGATAAATTCTGTACGGCAAAAGCTACCTTTATTCCATCTAAATATTGGGATTTAAAATGGAGGGGATATCCAAACCCTAAATCGAGTCCAAACCCAAAAGCAGTGCTGTCGGCCAACTTCTTTTGAATGATTTTCAACGAAACGCCGCTCGCAACATTCTCTATCGCTCTTTCCCCTAAATTAAAAGTCCACAACTTGCTCCAGCTTCCATTTAAGACTAAATCGTAAGCCGACAGATCCCCCGCCTTTGCTCCGGTAGAATCATATCCGTCTATGGTCCCATAGGTAAAATAGTTCACGCCCACCCCAAATACACCTCGGTTCACCGTAGGCCGGATATACCCAAATACCTCTTGCCTTAAATCCACCAAATATTCGTTATGCATAAACCCAACTTCCTGCTGAGTCATGCTCGCAAAGAGAGCGGGATTATAGTACATGCTAAAAATAGAACCTTCGCTCCCGAACTGGTTTCCTCCCAGCCCCACAGAACGGGCGCCCACATCCACCCTTAATTGTTGAACGCTGTTCTTTCCCACTCCCGCATAAAGATTAGAGAGGGAAAACGCTAACAACGAGATGGCAGCTATAGGAATTCTCACCGAATCACCACAATCTTTCCTTTCTTTCTGTTGGGACCGCTTTCAATGACATACAAATAGACATCTGATCCTAAATCCGAACCATCCTCATCCTTTACATCCCAAACATAAGTGCTCGCTCCGCTCGTTATATTAAATTTAATTTCCCTCACCAGTTCTCCCACAGAAGTATAGATGCGGATGGATCCGTCCGTAGGCAAGTTGGTAAATGTGATATTTTTGTGGCCGCTCCCAGGTTTAAAGGGTACAGGGTACGCGTAAGCTCCATTCACATCGTTATCCGGAGCGCCAAAGAGAGCATAGATGCTAAAATGATTCGCTTGGAATGTGACCCGATTATTTACAGTATCCAATGTTGCATTAGGAACTTTTTGCCACACGTTATTAGTTTCATCTAATAAATAAACAGCCAAAACTTTTTCTCTAATCTGCGGAGTTATACCATCTACATAACCATCATTATCAGAATCGGTGTAAGGAATTACAATTGTTACAGGACTATTAAAGTTTCCGGTAAAAGGAGTTCCGGCGCTATTCACCGCTTTGAATTCTCGAATAGATACAGGTGTGGCAAAACTCCCCACAATATCTCTCAATTTATTGCTTGCCCCGCTCACCGTCTGCGCCGAGACGGATTCCGGCGGAGGAATAGAGACACTGTTCCCTGTGGGAACAGACCCAGCGGGAAGAGTTCCACGCGTTCCATCCGATACAAGCGCTATATTCTGAACGGTTCTGTCGATGACAGTTTGGAAGTAAACCGTAGTTGGCGACAAAAGCCCATTATCCCCTGTATCTTTAACACTTGTTGTAATCACCAATCGATAGAGCCACCCATTATTTAAATTGGAGGTAGGTGTTACAGTTAATACTCGCGCAGAGGTGCTATAACTTAAAGTGATTGCGGTAGATTCGCTCTGGGTTGCGCCAGAATTGTCTGTAACACCCGTCAATAAAATATTGACGGTAGAAGTGGTAGTATTCGCTTTCATAGCTTCACTAAATGTGATCGCTATCGAGGTGCTCACCGGAACGGCCAAGAAACGACCATCTGAACCTCTGGCGGCAGTAACAGCTCCGGTAGAACTAACTGTAGGTCTGGCCGCATCGGCCGCGTAAATATAAGTAAATGTGGATATCGCTCCCCAATTTCCAGCCGTATCTTTCGCCTTAATTTTAAAGTAACTCGTCCCATCCAAACGGGCCGCGGAAGAAAAGAATATAGAAGTTCCAGTGGTATGAATAATGTCGGTTACCGCGGAACTTATATTTGTGGAGAAAACATAGGAATATCCCGTGGCCGGCGACTCTAAACTTTCATTCACTCTTGAGAATGCCCATTGAAAGAAGGGACTATGTCTTCCTGTAGTCTCGGAACTATTAATTACCGCTGGATCGGTTTCAGAAAATTGCGCCGTTACACTCGCCAAACTAGAAGGTGTGGTATCAACATTAATATTAAATTGGTTGACCGCCAATCGGGTGTGGGTCGGGTCTCCCGAATATCCAAAAGAGTCTCCAAAGCTGGTAAAGTACCACGGCCCCGAAGCTGTCGCTGTTACCACCACCACTTGGCTGGATAAATGAGCGGTATAAGCGTTGCTAGAAGAAAAACTGCCAAAATTGGAGACCGCGTCTAAAGTTGTAAAATCCCCGCTATTTACAGTAAATGTAGAATGATAATGAATCGAGTTACTCACTGTGAACGTAGTCACTAACTGGTTAATCCACGCCCCTGAGTTTAAAGAAGTTTTAGAACGCACTCTGGGACCGCTTGGGAATGTGGCGAGAGCCACGGGCGGAGAAGTGCTGGTGGGAATCCCGTCTCCATTTAGAGCCAAAACG
>JAHFCA010000155.1 GCA_023249715.1 Elusimicrobiota bacterium | reverse complement strand
TTTAAAATCTGGCCCGGGGAGTTTAACAGAAAAAGAACGGGAACTTATGCGGCGTTATTCCGCCAATCGTCCTCCCCCATGAGAAAAAATAGACGCTCTGTTATTGGATTAACGGGGGGAATCGCTTCTGGAAAAAGTTTGGTTTTAAAACAATTTAAGGCTTTAGGAGCAAAAACACTCGATTGCGATATAATTGCAAAAGAAGTCGTAGAACCGGGGAAAATTGCCTACAGTAAAATTATCCAAAACTTTGGGGAGACTGTTTGTTTAAAGGATGGCACGCTCAATAGAAAAAAATTAGGGCGGATTATATTTTCGAACTCCCAAAAAAGAAAATTGCTGGAAAGCATAGTACATCCCAAAGTCATTCAGGGTTTAAAAAATGAGATTCAATTAAACTCTTCTAACCTTTTAGTGTGTGACATTCCTCTTCTGTACGAGGCAAAACTAGAACCTCTAGTTGATAAAATAGTGGTCGTGTGGGCCTCCCAAAAGGATCAATTAGAACGGCTCTTAAAAAGGAATGGCTACACTCGAAAAGAAGCTTTGGAGCGTATATCTTCTCAGTGGCCCGTAAAGAAAAAATGCCAAAGAGCCGATTTTGTGATTGACAACTCAAACAGTAAACTTAAAACTAAATTACAAGTAGAAAATTTGTTCCGCATCTTGACAAAAAATAATTGATATGCAATGATTATCTTTGCGCTTCCAGCGCAGAGACTAGCCAATCACAATCATCATTTAATTAAAGCCCTTTAAATATAAATCAAAAATCTTTTTATTTAAAGTTTAGGCTAGGAGGGAAACTCAACGTATGAACCAAACCACAGATGTATCGGTCTTATCGAAAATGAAACTGCCAGATTTAGTGCAAATGGCGGTAGACCTAAAAATCGATGGGACTTCGGGACTCAGGAAACAGGAAATCATAGCAAAAATTCTAGAGGCGGAAGCCAATAAGGCCCAGGGGAACCTCTATGATGAAGGAGTTCTAGAAATTCTCCCCGATGGGTTTGGATTTTTGCGTTCCCCTAACTACAACTATTTGCCAGGCCCCGATGATATTTATATTTCCCCCAGCCAAATTAAAAAATTTGCCTTAAGAAAAGGGGATACTGTGGCAGGAGAAGTAAGACCTCCCAAAGAAGGAGAACGATTCTTCGCTTTGCTTCAGGTAAAAAGTATCAATGGTACGAACCCCGAAAATATCCGCAATCGAAACTTGTTCGATAATTTAACCCCTCTCTATCCCGATAAAAGAATTATTCTAGAGACAGCGAAATCTGAAATTAATACCCGCGTACTTGATTTAGTTGCTCCTATAGGAAAGGGACAAAGGGGACTTATTGTGGCAGCGCCCCGCACCGGTAAAACTATATTTTTACAAAAAATCGCCAACGCCGTTACTACCAACCACCCGGAAGTATCTTTAATGGTTCTCCTAATTGATGAGCGGCCAGAAGAGGTAACGGACATGCAACGCTCTGTAAAAGGAGAGGTGATCTCTTCCACTTTTGATGAACCAGCGGATCGCCACATTCAGGTAGCGGAGATGGTGTTAGAAAAAGCGAAGCGGTATGTCGAACATGGCAAAGATGTGGTTATTCTCCTAGATTCTATTACTCGTTTGGCTCGAGCGTATAATACCAATACACCTTCGAGCGGCAGAGTGCTTTCGGGAGGATTGGATTCCAATGCCCTACAACGCCCTAAACGATTTTTTGGCGCGGCTAGGAACATAGAAGAAGGGGGCAGTTTAACTATTCTCGCCACCGCTCTGGTAGAAACAGGAAGCCGCATGGATGATGTTATCTTTGAGGAATTTAAAGGAACTGGGAATAGTGAAGTTTATTTAGATAGAAAATTGGCTGAGAGAAGAATTTTTCCTGCCATTGATATCAATCGCTCTGGAACTCGGAAAGAGGAACTTCTATTAGCGGAAGATGAACTGAATAAAATTTGGGTTCTGCGAAAAGTTTTAGCGTCCCTTAATTCCATAGAAGCAATGGAACTCCTCATTGAGAAAATCGCTGCCACTAAATCAAATAAAGATTTCTTGAGAGCGATGGAAGTCTCCAGCATGGATAAAGTTTGACAGAATCCATTCATTAAAGATAAAATAATAAAATTATGAGACAAGGAATACACCCCCCCTATACGCTTTCTACGGTTCGCTGTGCCTGTGGCAACAGCTATCAAACCCGCAGTGTAAAACCAGAATATCATTTAGAAATATGTTCTGAGTGCCACCCTTTCTTTACGGGTCGTCAAAAATTGGTAGATTCTGCTGGAAGAGTGGAAAAGTTTACAAAGCGTTTTGAGAAAACCGGCGGTAAGACAGTTCGAGTTGCAGCTAAAAAGAAGGAAGCGGCTGCCAAAGGTGCCGCTCCCAAAGTAATGTCTACGAGCGCGCGAAAAATTAAAGAAAAAAAAGAAGTAACTAAAAAAGAGAAGTAGCCCTTATTTTATCCGTTTAGGCGACAGGTGAGTTATGCTCTCTGTCGTTTTTATTTTTTAGAGATCCCTCATGGATAAAAAAAAGATAAAAGACTTAGAACAAGATTTGTTAGAACAGCTTGAGAAACTAAAAAGTTTCTTAAACGAATCTAATTCTCACCAGAGCCCCAATTTTCCTCAGTGGAATAAAGAACTCCGGCAAACCGAAGAAAAATTAAATTCTATTCATCATTGGATAAAAATGGCGGCAGAACTGCACCATTGCGATGAAATAATTCAATCCAATGACGCAGAATTATCGGAATTGGCTAAAAGTGAAAAAGAAGAGCTGAATAAGCAATTAAAAATTCTAGAAGAGTCTGTCTATAAAATATTGGTACCGCCAGATCCCAGAAACGAAAAGGATATTATTTTAGAGTTGCGGGCGGGAACTGGAGGAGACGAATCTTCTTTATTTGCTCAGGAACTAGCCCGAATGTATGTCCGGTATGCCCAAAATAAGGGATTTTTGTGTGAAGCGATATCCATGAGTTTATCTGGGAAAGGGGGGTATAAAGAAGCAGTCTATTCGATTGAAAAAAAGGGAACTTTTGGAATGGAAGGTCCCTATGGGATTTTTAAATTTGAAAGCGGTGTTCACAGGGTACAGCGAGTTCCAGAAACAGAAAGTTCTGGGCGTATTCATACGTCTACCGTAACCGTGGCTGTTTTGTTGGAAGTTGAGAGTTATGAAATTAATATTAATCCCACAGATTTAAGAATAGATACGTATAGGGCCTCTGGGCACGGCGGACAATATTTGCAGAAGACAGATTCAGCCGTACGCATCACCCATCTCCCTACCGGATTAGTCGTGCAATGTCAGGATGAAAGAAGCCAAGGACGTAACCGAGACAAGGCTTTAAAATTGTTAAGAGCCAAGATAAACCATAGGGTACAAGAAGAACAGGCTAAAAAAATAAGTGAAAATAGAAAAATGCAAGTAGGCACGGGAGATCGTTCCGAAAAAATACGCACTTATAATTTTCCACAAGATAGAATTACGGACCATCGGGTGAATATCTCGGTTCATAATATGCAAGATGTTTTAGATGGTCACTTAGACGAAATTATAGATGCGCTTAAGAAGAGCGAGAAGGAATCCCTTTGAAAATAAGCGCGGCTTTGCGGTGGGGACAAGATTCTCTTACTCCTCTAAACCATTCTAACCCCACTCAAGAGGCTAAGTGGTTATTAGAATTCGCTAAAAAATCTGCACTGGATTTAGATTTTCCCGAGCGCATGACTTCCGAGGAATGGTCTTCCTATCAAAATCTTATTAAAAAAAGATTAGAGGGCCGCCCGCTTTCTTACTTAATGGGGCACATGGAATTTATGGGTCTTTCTTTTTATGTGGATGAGGGTTGTCTTATCCCAAGAGAAGAGACCGAAGTGCTTGTTCAGGAAGTATTAAAAATAATTAAAACCAAAAAGGGATTACAAGTATTAGATATCGGAACG
>JAHFCA010000033.1 GCA_023249715.1 Elusimicrobiota bacterium | reverse complement strand
ACCACGAGCAGTTCTCTGTTCGAAGCGAAGCTCGGTTACGAAAAGTTTGGCAAAGAAACTCACGCCTATAGTGTTGCCTTTTCCGCTAAAGATATCGAGGAGCTAGCGCTCTTTAGCGATAAGTTTATTTTTAATTCTATCTCCCAACTGAAAACCTTTTACAATAAAGTAAATCATAAAAAAGTAGGACTCCGAGTCAATCCCAAATTTAGTTATTCCCATTTTGATTTGGCCGATCCGGCGCGGGCTTGCTCTAAGCTGGGAGTGACTGCTCTAAAAGAAGTTTATGACGTTTTGCCGATGATCAGCGGCGTCATGTTCCATTATAACTGTGAAAACGACGACTATGAAAATTTTTCCACTCTTTTAGATCGGATTAGCCAAGCCTATGAGCCTCTGTTAGAAAAATTGGAATGGGTGAGTTTGGGCGGCGGTTTTTATTTTACGAAAGAAAATTATCCTATAGAAAAATTCGCGGCAAAACTAAAAGAGTTCAGTTTAAAACATAAAGTTCAAATCTACTTGGAACCGGGAGAGGCGGCCATTACTCATTGCACGGAATTAGTCGTTACGGTGATAGATATTATTGAGAACGGAGCCCAGATTGCCGTGGTGGATAGTTCCATAGAAGCACACATGCTGGATTTGCTTATCTATAGAACTCCTGCCAAGATAGAGAATAGTTCCAACGGAAAATATGTTTATACCCTTGCGGGCAAATCCTGCCTGGCCGGCGACATTTTTGGGACTTTTCATTTTGAGAAGCCTCTCCAAGTGGGGGACACAATAAAATTTTCTGATGCCGCCGGGTACACGATGGTCAAGATGAATTGGTTTAACGGCCTCCGGATGCCGAGCATCGTTTTAAAAAAATTAGACGCCTCTTTACAATTGGTGCGTTCATTTAGCTATAATGATTTCAAGAGTAATTTATCTTAAACCCGGATATTGCGTTAGAAAATGAGAACCGAGATAAAAAAGAGTGATGTTTTTTGTGAAGAAAAAATATCGCTATTTTTTGTCGAATTCCATTTTCTAACGCAATATTCGGGGTAAAGCATCTTGGAGGCACATATGAAAAATAACATCTTAATTGTAGGCGCTGGCGGAGTTGCCCACGTTACGGCTCATAAGTGCGCGCAGCATAACGATGTTTTAGGGGATATCTGCATTGCTTCTAGAACCATTGCTAAGTGCGATAAAATTATCGAGAGCATTAAGAGAAAAAATAATATTAAAGATAAATCTAAAAAAATTTACTCCCGCACTATCGATGCGTTTGATATTCCCGCCATGGTTAAACTGATTAAAGAAACCAAATCATCCATTGTGATCAATTTGGGAATTTCTTACATTAATATGTCCGTCCTTGAAGCCTGTATCGAGACCGGAACGGTCTATATGGACACCGCTATTCATGAAGATCCGGCTAAAATTTGCGAGGATCCCCCTTGGTACGGGAATTACGAATGGAAGCGGATGGAGCGTTGCAAAGAGAAAGGCGTGAACGCTATCTTAGGAGTTGGCTTCGACCCAGGCGTTGTCAACGCCTATTGCGCGCTTGCCGTAAAACATCATTTCGACACGATCGATACGATCGATATTATGGATGTGAACGCGGGCAATCATGGAAAATATTTTGCCACCAATTTTGATCCGGAAATTAATTTTAGAGAGTTCACCGGAAAAGTCTGGACCTGGATCAACCGCACGTGGGTCTCGAGAGCGGTGCATGCAGAAAAAATCACTTATAATTTTCCTGTGGTCGGGGAAAAAACAGTTTATTTAAACGGACACGATGAACTTCATTCTCTCTATAAAAATATCCATGCGAACAGTATTCGTTTTTGGATGGGATTCAGCGATCACTACATCAACTGTTTTTCTGTTTTAAAAAATATAGGACTTTTATCAGAGAATCCTGTGAGAACTTCCGATGGGCAGGAAATTATTCCCATAAAAGTAGTGAAGGCCTGTTTGCCCGATCCTTTGTCTTTAGCTCCGAACTATACCGGTAAAACCTGCATCGGGAATTTAATTAAAGGAACTAAGAGCGGGGAATATAAAGAAGTTTTTATCTATAACTCGTGTGATCATAAAGAGTGTTATAACGAAGTAGAATCCCAAGCTGTTTCATACACAGCAGGAGTTCCTCCTGTAGCCGCCGCCCTCTTGGTGGCGAAGGGAATTTGGAATCCCAAAACGATGGTGAACGTAGAACAATTGGACCCCGATCCATTTTTAAGTTTACTGGATAAAATTGGGCTTCCCACAGTCATCGTAGATAAGACAAAAGATAAAACGCCTGTACTGGCTTAACATTTTTTCCAAAAATAAAGCCAAATTCATAAGAACTCTGGAACAAAAAAAGTACCGCCAAAGGTACGGTTGTTTTGTTTTGGAGGGAAAAAAATCTGTTCTGGAACTCCTCCACTCCGACTATTCTGTGCGCACCCTGCTTGCGACAGAAGCCTTCTGGTTAGAAAATAAACAAACATTAAAGGGAAATTTTGACCTCCATCTCTGTTCGCCGCAAGAATTAGAGGCGGTGAGCTCTTTTAAAACAAATAATAGCGTCTTAGCGGTCACAGAAATTAAAAATATTTCCATTCCTAAACACTTAAAAGGATTAACGCTTGTTTTGGACTCTATAAAGGACCCGGGGAATTTAGGGACACTCATCCGTGTTGCCGATTGGTATGGCGTGGAAAATATAATCGCTTCCAAGGATACAGTGGATCTTTATACCCCCAAAGTTTTACAGGCTTCCATGGGAAGTTTTTTAAGAGTGAAGGTATCTTATACTGCTTTAGAAGATTATTTAAAAAATATTTCCTTACCTGTTTATTTAGCTCAGCCAAACGGAGAGAATGTTCACGATTTTTCTTTTGAAAAGAACTGTTTGGTTTTATTGGGAAGTGAATCCCATGGGGTTCATGTTCCACTGATATCTTCTGTGAAGAAAAGAATTGGCATTCCCTCTTACGGAAGGACGGAATCTTTAAACGTGGCGGTTTCTGCTGCGGTTATTTGCGATAACTATAGACGGACTAATTCACACCCAATGTTGGGTTGAGGGTTGGAGAGCCTGGCATTTTGAATGATTCTAGAGGGAGTGCGGTTCAGACGAGTGGTTAATTTAAATTTAGAACAGAGCGCGATGACCCATTTGGAAGGATCCCAATGGTACCAGCGAATGCCGTTCCGATAGTCCGCCTGAAATTTGTGATGAAAATTGTGGTATCCTTCGCCATAGGTTAAAAAGGCGAGCCACCAGCTGTCTCTGGAACTGTCCTGTGTGGTGTATGGCTGCGCGCCTACCATGTGGGCCAGAGAATTGATAAAGAATGTGGCGTGATGAACGAACATCACTCGGAAAAATCCTCCCCAGAGGAGACCGCCCCAGGGCCTGTCTACGAGAAGTCCAATTAAAAAAGGCAATCCTGAACCGACCAGAATGGCGATGGGAACATAGTATTTGTGTTGCCACCGGATGATGGGGTCCATCTGCAAATCTTTCACATTATTCAAATTTAGATTTTCTCTCTTATGAAAAATCCAGCCAATATGGGCGTACCAGCCCCCCTTTTTAATATTGTAGGGATCTAAATCGGTATCGACGTGTTTATGGTGCATCCGATGATCGGAACACCAGCGCAAAATAGAATTTTCCCAGGCGCAGGCTCCGAAGATGGCGTAAAATAAACACAAGAAAGGGTGGCAATCGTAACTGCGGTGGGAAAAATAACGGTGGTATCCTGCCGTGATGCTCAGTCCGGTTAAAATATAAAAGAGAATAAAATTAACAATTTCTAAGGGATGAATCCCATTGAAATATACGTAAATTCCAGTTCCGACGATTCCAATGGTATGGGAAACTATCAGGAAGAGGGTAGTAGTCCAATCGATCTTTTTCTTCATCTGTTGTTTTCCTATTATAACATATCTCAATTCCGAGGAAAGGTTTTTTATTTTGCTCTAAATTTAAGCGCGGCCGAATTAATGCAGTAACGCAAGCCGGTGGGTTTGGGTCCGTCATTAAACACATGGCCCAGATGCGCCCCGCAAACCGCGCACAATACTTCTACGCGCTCCATCCAAAAACTGCGGTCCGATTTGGTTTGGATATTTTCCGCGGCGAAGGGCGCCCAAAAACTGGGCCAGCCTGTGCCCGATTCAAATTTATGTTCGGAACTAAAAAGATCATTGCCGCAAGCAACGCAGGGATACACTCCCTTTTCGTGGTGGTTATAATACTGGCCGGAATAAGCCCGTTCGGTCCCTTTTTTTCGGGTGACTTTGTATTGTTCTGGCGTAAGCAGCGCTTTCCATTCGGCATCGGTTTTTACCACTTTGTTTTTCATATTCCCTCCTGAATAAAGCCGCGGCGCCCAGAAGATTTCCGCGACCATGGCGACTATAAAAATGGCGACTGCACTTTTTCTCACTTCATTTTCCTCTTACCAATATCATAATTCTGTCCCTTCGATCTGTCAAATAAAAAAATTGACAGGGATAATTTTAATTGTTACACTGCCCCGTAGTTGTAAACGATCTTTTATAGATTGATGTTCTGTTGGTGTCCTTTAGCCCGAATAATCCAACTGAATTATTCGGGCTAGGACATAACAAGGAACTCCGTGAAATTCGGAGGCTGTCCCGCAGCTGTAACCGGGGACGAACCCTTTAAACTCACTGTCCCAATTTAATTGGGATGGGAAGAGAAGGGGGAGAACGATCCGGAAGCCAGAAGACTTACCACAAGGTACTTAAGTTAGAGTGCCACGTTTCAGGATGATAGCCTGGAATGACAGAACATATCTAATGGGAACATCGATAGAAATGTTCTTTTTAGGCAGTTTAAGAAGGGAGCTTTCTTAAACTAAAACTTTTTTAAGGACAAGAATCAGGGATATCCTTAATTCGCTTTTGAGCGGATTAAGGATTTTTTATTTTATGGGCGGGGAAGCGCATGTTTAGATTATTTTTTTTGTTGGTTTGTCTGTGCTTAAATTCTTTTTGCTTGATCGCGAAGGAAATAGAAGAGGATCTGGAAGAAGTGGTGGTTACAGCCACTAGAAGCAATCTGTCTAAAAAGAAGGTGACTCAATCCATTCAGGTCGTGGAGAACAAAGAAATTTCTCAGCAGCAGGTAACCGACGCGCATGAAATTTTACGAGACGTTCCGGGGGTCAGCGTGACACAGACCGGGTCGCGGGGAGGGCCTACCTCTCTTTTTATTCGAGGGGGAGGGGCCAACCACAATTTAGTGCTCATTGACGGAGTGCGCGTAAACCAGGCGGGAGGTTCGTTTGAATTTGCCTACCTTCCTCTCGACAACATTGAAAAAATAGAAGTATTAAAAGGGCCGCAGAGCGCTCTCTATGGATCGGATGGGATGGGCGGCGTTATTCAAATTATGACCAAAAAAGGACGGGGAAAAACTACCACAGATTTTTCCATAGCCGGAGGGAACTATAACACGTTTGAAGAGCGCGTTCAAACCTCGGGCGGGTTGGGGAATGGAGGGTTCTCTTTAGGAGCGAGCCGCATCGATAGCGATGGAATATTGAATGTGAATAACCGTTTTGGAGAAACTTCTTTTTCCGCTCGCTTCGATCAAAAACTTTATGAAAGTGTGGATCTAGATGGTGCTGTTCGCTATATTGACGTAATATTTCAGTTCCCAACCGAGAATTCCGGGGATCGTCTGCAAGGGTTGTTAGATCCGGACCAATATTGGAAGCGTAAACGAGCGATATTAAGTTCGAATTTAAGCGCGCCTCTTACGGCATGGTGGAAGCAAAAACTGCAGCTGGGGTACCAAAGCGAGAATCGTTTTAGCAAGGACGAGCGCAATCCCGGAATTGATACCGCTTGGTCGCAGAGCAGCAATGTGGAAACGCGTCAATCGGTGGACTATTCCTGGGACTTTTCTCTCCCAAAATTGGCGGATATAACCGGCGCCTTTACTGCGGGCGTCGCCTACGAAAAAGAAAATTTTGAACAAACCTCCCGCAGAGTAACCACCTCCACCACCTCTACCGCCATTGATCAGCTGCGCAGCAACTACGCCTACTATTTTCAAACTCAATGGGATTGGAACGAGCTGGTTTTTTTTACTCCGAGCGTGCGCGTGGAACAAAATGAAACTTTTTCCACCGAAACTTCGCCTAAATTTACGGGAGGTTTTAGACTTCCTTGGACCGACACAAAAATAAGAGGAACATGGGGCAAGGGGATTACGGCCCCCAGTTTTACCCAGGTATTTGGTTCGGGCGGTACCACCGTGGGGAACCTTAATTTAAAACCAGAGCGAGTAGAAAGTTGGGAAGCCGGAATCGACCAGAATTTTTTAGAGGGCGCGTTAGAAGCGAACATCACTTATTTTTATAATCTGTATGATGACCTTATCTCTTTTATTACGCCTACATTCTTTAACATTCAAAGCGCGAAATCGGAAGGGGTGGAATCTTCTGTTCAGATAAAAAAAGCATGGAACGATTTAGAGTGCCGTTTAGTTCTCTCCCATACCCTTGTGGAAACCAAGGCTTTGGTGAGTGGCGGAGTGGGAGGAACCGGGTTCACTCAAGGGGAACAACTGTTACGGAGGCCCAAACATAGAGGCGCCGTTACCGTCAATTTAAATCATCCTCGTTTTAATATCAATTGGAACAGTACTTTTCAAGGAGAGAGCTTGGATAGGGATTTTTCCAAAACGCCGGAAGTGCGCGTGGCGTTGCCCGGCTATGTCAAAACAGATCTCTCTATTTCCGTGGTTGCCATTCCGGGATCTCCGGAATGGAGAGTCTTTACAAAAATAGAAAATCTCTTCGACGAAAAATATGAAGAAGTTTATGGTTTTTCTACGGCGCGCATAAAAGTTCTCAGCGGGATAGGAGTAAAGTTTTAATGAGTAGATTTTTTAGTCTAGCCTTCTCGTTTCTTGTTTTATTAGTAGGACAAGTGTCTTCAGAGTCATTCCCTAAAACTATTGATGCGGGGGGAGGTAGGACATTGACATTGGAAAGGCCGCCGCGCAGGATTGTTTCACTGACTATTTCTGTTGACGAGATTCTTTCTGGTTTGGTAGATCCTTCACGGATTCAGGCTGTTTCCTACTTAGCGGCAGAACCCACTCTTTCCAATGTTCTGCCTTGGGCGGAAAAAATTCCGCGCAAAATCCATCCAGACATCGAACAAATATTGGCTTTGGAACCGGATATAGTTTTTTTATTGGAAAACAGTCGGGCCGAGATTCTGCAAGCGCTCTTAGATGCCCGAGTCCCGGTGGTTCTTATCCATATTCAAAACTCCATTCAAGATGTTAAAAACGATATTCTTAAAATTGGGAACAGTGTGGGGGAAGAAGCAAAGGCAAAAGAATTGATTGCCCAAATGGATAAAAAGTTGGAAGCGATTGCCGCCAAGATGCAAGCGGTTAAAAAGCGACCTCGGGTTATGGTCTACCATTTTTCGGGGTCGACTGCGGGCAAGGTGAGGACAATCGATGAGATTATCCGATTGGCGGGGGGAATTAATATCTCGGCGGAAAAAGGAGTAGTGGGAACAGTTAAAATTTCAGAAGAAAAAATTGTAGAGTGGAACCCGGAGGTGCTGCTTTTAAGCGGGTATTCGCCCGGGAAAGAAACGTTCGCCGACGCAGTGCGGGCCAACCCCGCTTTTCAAACAGTGTCAGCCATGAAAAATAATCGTGTTTGCGTGATTCCGGGAAAATATTTTCTCTCTACTTCCCAGTATATTGTGGAAGGTGTCGAGGCGATTGCTCAAGCTCTCCATCCGGAACTGTTTACTCCATGAAAAAATATTTTGTAATTCTTTTTTTGCTCTTTTGCAGCGCGCTTATTCTGATTGCGGCCACGACATTGGGGAGTGTTTCTATTCCGGTAAAAAATACATTCTGGATTCTTTTAAATAAGTTTCCATTTTTATCTGTGGAGGGAACGTGGCCCCAAGCTCAGGAACTTATTATTACGCAAGTTCGGTTGCCCAGAGTTTTAATCGCGATGATTGTGGGAGGGGCGCTTGGCCTAAGCGGCGCGGTCATGCAGGGGCTTTTTAGAAATCCCATGGCGGACCCAAGTATTATTGGAGCCACCAGCGGGGGAGCTTTGGGGGCGGTACTCTCTATTTATTTAGGGTGGGCGGCCAACTATTTTTATGCTTTGCCTGCTACCGCATTTCTGGGAGCGCTCACGGCTACTTTTTTAGTCTATGTCATTGCTAGCGAGCATGGAAAAACTCCGGTGGACCTTCTTTTGCTTTCTGGTATTGCTGTGGGAGGGCTTGCGGTTTCTTTAACCGCGTTTATTTTATCTTTAGCGCTTCACAATTGGGAAATTGCCCGCCAGATTATTTTCTGGACCATGGGTGGTTTGGATGGAAGAAGTTGGCCCCACGTAAAGATGGCTTATCCTATTATAGTGCCGGCTTCTTGTTTAATTTTTGCTTATGCTCAGGATTTAAACATAATGCTCTTTGGAGAAGAGAGCGCCCATGGGTTAGGGGTCCCTGTCGTTTGGACACGAAGAATTCTTTTAGTTCTAACCGCTCTGATCAGCGGAGTTTCTGTTTCTGTTAGCGGAGCGATTGGTTTTGTAGGGTTGGTGATTCCTCATATTATGCGTTTTGTCATTGGGCCCGATCATAAAATTCTGCTTCCTGCCAGTTTTTTAGCGGGAGCCTGTTTTTTACCATTGGCGGATTTGGTTTGTCGTACCCTCATACGCCCCGAAGAATTACGGTTAGGGGTTGTTACCGCTTTTGTGGGGGGACCATTTTTTATTTATCTTCTCATTAAAAGAAAAAGGGAGGGGAAGGCGTAATGCATTCTATCGCTTTAAAAGAAGTTCAATTTAAGATAAAAGAAAAAATAATTATAGATACTATCTCCTTAAATTTTTCGGATAAAAAGTTAACCGGCATTATCGGTAACAATGGGTCCGGAAAAACCACGTTGCTCCGTTTAATTTTAGGAATACTGCCATTGACATCGGGGACAATAGAAATTAACGGCCAAGATATCGCTTCCTTAAAAAGAAAGGAGCTTGCTCAGGCAGTGGCTTTTCTTCCACAAAATACATTTTCGGATTTTTCTTTCCCCTGCGAGGAAGTCACCCTCATGGGTAGGAATCCTCATCGCGGCCGTTTTCAATCGTTTACTCGGGAAGATTACAATATTTGCGAAGAGTCGATGCGTTTAACCGATACCCGCCATTTTAAAGGCCGTTTTATTACAGAACTTTCCGGGGGAGAAGAGCAAACCGTATTTTTGGCGCGGGCTTTAACCCAAACTCCCCAATTTTTGTTATTAGATGAGCCTACGTCCCACTTAGATATTTATCATCAAATTAAGATATTGGAGTTGATAAAAAATCTTTCTCGGGATATTGGCGTCATCATCGTCTTGCACGACTTAAACATGGCCGCCCGTTTTTGCGACACATTGGTTCTGGTTTCCAAAGGGCGCGTGGTGGCCGAAGGAGTTCCAGAGGAAGTAATGACTCCGCAAAACATTGAACAGGTCTTTAAAATTCGTCCTATAGTTCAGCGCCACCCCCAGTTACAGACAATGCAATTAACTTTTTGTTCCTAAGATGATAACGATTCTAAAAAAATCAATTCAAGTCCCATTTCTTTCTGGATTTTTTATTTCTGTTCTTATTCATACTGTAGTCGCTGGAGTTCTTTACTATGGAATTGTTTTTAATAAAAAAACTCCTGTTTTTATAGAGGTGGATCTTTCTCTGGGGCCAACATTGTACCGCTCTCCCAAGTTGGGAAGCAAGGGAACGAGTTCTCGGGAGGAGTGGAGTCTCCCTCAAAAAGAGAGAGATATCCGGCCAATGGAAACCAAAATTGAAACAGATCCCGAAGGGGAAAATGCTCTTGCTTCCGCGCACGATCCCCATCCGGGGACTGAAACTGGAGAGGGAGGAATTGGAGAAGGGGAGGGAGAATATATTTCCGCCTCTAAAACATACCGCAAGCCGCACTGGATCGCTAATTTTATTCTTCCACAAGACTATCCGGCCCTTTTAAAAGAGCAAGGAAAAAATGGACGCGTGGTCTTATCGCTTTTAATTGATGAAAAGGGAAGAGTTCTCGACGTTAAAATTGTGGAAGGCTCCCATAATGAGCTGAACGAAGTTGTTCTCCGTAAAATAAAACAGGCCATCTTTACTCCCGCCTTCAATAAAGATAATATCCCTGTCCCCTGCAAAGTAATGCTCCCCATCCGTTTCGAATTGAAATAGAAATGAATAGTTCCCTAAGCTGCGAGCGCTTCTCTTTCTTTAATCTTCCTTTTTGCCTTGTAGAGATCATAAACCGCCTGTAGATTCATCCAGAATCCGGGGCTTATCTTAAAATAGTTTCCCAGCAAAAGAGCAGTTTCCGCAGTCACTGCCCGTTTACCATTCACAATCCCATTGACTCTTTGAAAAGAAATATGAATATCTTCAGCCAGTTTCTCCTGGGTAATTCCGAGAGGCTTCAAAAAATCCTCCCGCAATATCTCGCCGGGGTGCTCCGGGACTCTGTTTTTAGGAATCCTCATAATGGTTTTCCTCCTTATAACCCTAATGATAATCAGTGATCCTTACATCTATGAATTGATTCTGCGACCATCTGAAAACAATTCTAAACTGATCGTTGATGCGAATACTGTAAAACTCAGATAGGCGCCCTTCAAGTTTCTTAAGCCTATCTCCCGGAATCGCCGCCAAGTCTTTTAGACTCATTGCGGAGTTCACGTGCGCCAGTTTCCGCTGAGCTACTTTCCATATTGAGCGCGGAATTTTTCTAGATGCTCGGCTATTGACTCCATCAAAAATGTCTTCCGTCGCTTTATCTGAAAAGCTCTGAATCATATTCATATTATAACTGATACCATTATATTCTTCAAGGGGATTTAAATTTATCATAGA
>JAHFCA010000154.1 GCA_023249715.1 Elusimicrobiota bacterium | reverse complement strand
AACCGATTGGCTCGCGCAAAGCGCGTTAATCGTAAGCAAACTGAGAGAAGGCGGGCAATCTATAAAAATATAGGAATAGTTTTGTTCTATTTGCGCCAGCAAATTTTTTAATTGGTTTTCCCGGGATTCTTTTGAGATGAGTTCCACTTCCATTCCCACTAAATTAATATTGGATGGAATTAAACTTAAATTTTCCAGGCATGTAGAGAGAATAACATCCGCAATCTGTTTTTCACCGGTCAATAAATGATAAACGTTGGCATCTTTACTGTTTTGATCCTGGCCCAAGCCAGAGGTTGCGTTCGCCTGCGGGTCTAAATCCACCAGAAGAACTTTTTCCCCCAAGTGCGCCACACTGGCCGCTAAATTAATAGCGGTGGTAGTTTTTCCAACACCACCTTTTTGATTTACGATTGAGATTATCTTTGCCACGTTTTTACCTTTCTTTTTGTAGTTTAATTATTCTATAAAGTTCCTCTCATAAAAACAATCATCAATTATTTTTGGCATTGGGTGCAATAGACAACTCCGCGGCCGGAGATTTTTATTTTTTTAAGAAGATTTTTGCAATGAACACACGGTTGGTCTTCTTTTCCATAAACCTGGGTAAAAAGCTGAGTTTTCCCTTTCTTTCCCAGGGTATCCACATAAGTACTCATAGAATAGCCTCTGTTTTGAATGGAAGCATTCAATACCTGCTGAATGGCGGGCACGAGCTGGTTCAACTCCTCTATGCGGATCGATTTGCCTTTGCGCGTGGGACGGATACCGGCTCTAAACAACGCTTCGGCCGCGTAAATATTTCCTATTCCGCAGACAATAGTTTGATTTAAGAGCAGAGAATGAACGCTGGCAGAGCGCTCTTTAAAACTTTCTTTTAAAAATTGCGCCGTTAAATTTCCATTGAGCGGCTCAATGCCAAGAGAAGCGATACTTTTTTCTTTTTTCCAATCGGTGGAAAACTGAATTTCCCCAAACCTTCTCCGATCTTTAAAGAAAAGTTTTTTGCCGCTCCCAAAATAAAAGGCGGCCCGCGCTTTTCCTTCTCCATTTTTAAAAAGCAACTGTCCCGTCATTCTTAGATGCAGAATAAGCGCCGAACCATCTACAAATTCCATGGCTAAATATTTCCCCCGGCGAAAAAATTGAGATATTTTTTTATTGATAAGACCCCGAATTAAATGGGAAATATTTATCTTTCTCCTCGGCCCTCCGGAAGGCGAAAAACCGGTGAAAATCCTGGGATCTTCTACTATAAATTGAGTTATAACCTGTCCCGTAAGATTTTTTTCTAAATCGCGCTTAATGGTTTCCACTTCGGGCAGTTCTGGCATAGAGATATTGTATTTTATAGAATAAGCCCATGCAAAAAGTTCGACTTCGTTTTGCCCCATCGCCGACAGGATTTCTGCACATTGGAGGAGCCCGTACCGCCCTCTTTAACTGGCTGTTTGCCCGCAAAGCGGGAGGCGCCTTTATTCTCCGCATCGAGGATACGGACGAAGTCCGCTCTACCGAAGAATCTGTCAGCGCTATCCTGCGGGGAATGGAATGGTTGGGCTTAAATTGGGATGAGGGCCCCGGCAAAGACGGTAACTTTGGCCCTTACTTCCAAATGGAGCGCCTCGAACTCTACAAAAAATATGCCGAGCAACTTCTGCAAGCAGGAAAGGCGTACCGTTGTTACTGCACTCCAGAAGAACTGGAAGCGATGCGCACCCGAGCGATGCTCGCTAAACGGCCGCCTAAATACGATGGCCGCTGCCGCGATCTACCGCAAACCAAAAGAGAGGAGTTAGAAAAATCCGGCAGGAAAACGGTGATTCGTTTTAAAACACCTACTCAAGGGGCAACTGAATTTAACGATTTTGTCCGCGGACACGTTACTTTTGAAAACGCGTTGCTCGACGATTTTGTTCTATTAAAAACCTCCGGTATTCCCACCTACCAATTTGCTGTTGTAGTAGACGATTACTCCATGCAGATTACCCACGTTATCCGTGGAGACGACCATCTTTCCAATACGCCTCGCCAAATTTTAGTTTTTCACGCTTTAGGGTGGGGGGACTTTATTCGCAATCTAAAATTCGCCCATCTTTCTATGATTATGGGGCCCGACGGTTCACGCCTTTCTAAACGGCACGGGGCTACCTCTGTAGACGAATATAAAAATTCCGGTTATCTGCCCGAAGCGGTGCTCAATTATTTGTCTCTCTTAGGTTGGTCCACGGAGGATAGCCAGCAACTTTTTGAAAAAGAGGAGCTCATTCAGAAATTTTCTCTCGAACGCTGCGGCAAAAGCGCCGCCATCTTCGACCCCCAGAAACTTTTATGGATGAATGGGGAGTATATCCGAAAATCTAAAATTGGGGAGTTAGTTCAAAAGTCTCTTCCCTTTTTAAAAAGTGCTGGCCTTGTTTCGGAAGATCCAATCCCGCAAAAAAAATTAGATCTCATTCAATCCTGCATCGCTTTAGAACAGGAAAAAATAAAGTTGTTAACGGATGTTCCCAAACTGATAGATTTCTTAATAGAAGAAGATTTTAAGTGGGACGAAAAAGCGGTAGAAAAAGTGTTAAAAACTCCGGGAGTGTTAGGGCTTTTAGCGGAAATCGCGGAACGGTTTAAAACTCTTGCGGAATTCACCGCTGCCTCCACAGAAAAATTCTGTAAAGATTTTGCCCTCGAAAAGGGCGTTAAAAATTCCGCCATATTTCATCCCGTTAGAGTATCCACCTCCGGCCGCACTCAAGGCCCCAGCCTCTTTCACTATTTAGAAGTCTTAGGAAAAGAAAAATCCATCGCCCGCATCCTCAAAACCTATAAACAATTTTCCACAACCTGATGGATTTTTCCAAAACGCTTCGATCTATTTCTGAAAAGTTTAATCAGGCCTCTATTCAATACGCATTAATCGGTGGATTTGCTCTTTATTTTTGGGGTTATCCGCGCGGAACAAACGACTTAGATTTTATCGTCCTCGCTGAAGATAAAGAGAGAGCTAAAAAATTATTGGAAACTCTAGGATTTAAGGTTTGGAGAGAAACAGAAAATGTAGCCCATTATGAATCGGAATCGGCTATAGTGGATTTTATCTATGCCAAGAGCATTTATGGTAAAAAACTTTTGGAACGCGCTTGTGAGAATGAATTAAATGGAATAAAATTTAAAGTAGCTAAAGCAGAAGATATCATCGGTCTGAAAGTTCAATCTTTCGCCAATAATCCCTCTCGATGGCTAAAAGAGATGGCCGATATTGAAAATTTGCTCATTGAGAATAAAGGTAAATTAGATTTAGAGCTAATAGAAGAATATTTTAAGTTATTTCAATTAGAAAAAGAGTGGAAACTTTTATTGGAGAGATATAATGAAGTTAACAAATGAGGAAAAGCGATCTATCCTCGAGGAAATCCATAACAAAAGTTTACAAGAGGATATTCGTTCCATTTCTGGAAGATCAAAAAGGATGAACTTAGAAGAATATTTAAATTTTTTAACCGCGCTTTCCAATCTAAGTCCCAAACGATCTCCGTCAACGCATAATCCTTCGTTTAGTCGAGTGATTTTCTAGAAATTTTGCCCGGTGGTGTAACTGGTAACACAACTGACTCTGAATCAGTAGTCTCTAGGTTCGAACCCTAGCCGGGCAGCCACTATAAAAATATGTCTTGGTTTGTTTATATTGTTGAATGTTCGAATCGATCTCTGTATACGGGGATTACCAATAATATAGAACGGCGCCTCAAAAAACATAATTCTGGGAAAGGTGGGTATTACACTCGATCTTTCAGCCCCGTTAAGCTCCTTTGGACTGAACAACAACCAAATAAATCTTTTGCCTTAAAGCGTGAAGCTCAAATTAAAAGTTGGAACCGAACTAAAAAACAAGCATTGTTAACCAGCTCTACATTCTAAAGGGCGGAACCTATCTACCTAAACAATCTCTACAATTTCTTTATTCCCGAGAAGCTTTCTGTAGAT
>JAHFCA010000153.1 GCA_023249715.1 Elusimicrobiota bacterium | reverse complement strand
AATTTTCTAAGTATCATTTTGAATTGAGCGACGATGTCCTTATCCGCAACCGCTTTAGCGAGGAAGAAAGAGAGTGTGTGCGGCTCTTAAAAGAAAATTGTATTCTCCCTGCGTATGATTTGGTGATGAAAGCGTCGCACCTCTTTAACCTCCTAGACGCCCGGGGCACGCTTTCCGCACAGGAACGCGTCCATATGGTAGCTAGAGTGCGGGCCTTAGCTTCCGAAGTAGCCAAGAAGCATTGCGAAACTTTATGAAAGATGTTTTAAAATCGGCGCTGTTAGAAATTGGAACGGAAGAAGTTCCGGCTTCCTATTGCACTCTGGCTCTCGGTTTCATGAAGAGCTTTGCGGAAGAGTATCTCCGCTCCCGCCGCTTGCCCTATAAAGAGGTTTTAAGTTTGGGAACTCCCCGCCGGCTTTCTCTTATTGTGAATGGTTTCCCCGCCAAGTCTGAGGAAAAAGAAGAAGAGTTCTGGGGGCCCCCGATGACCAAAGCAAAAAATGGAGAGGGGGAATGGACTCCCGCAGCGCTGGGCTTTGCCAAATCTCAAGGAGTAAGCGTAGAACAACTTTCTGTTCGGGTGAAAAAAGAGATGGACTATCTCTGTTTTATTAAAAAACAGAGCGGGGAGCCCTGCGAAAAGATATTAAAGAATCTCTTTAACTTAATTATCGAATCTATTCCTTTTCCTAAGAAAATGGTTTGGGATGAGTCTCGGGTTCGTTTTGCCCGTCCCATTCGCAATTTAGTTGCCTTAGTGGATAAACAGATTTTACGGATGAATGTGGGAAAGGTTCGGTCGAGCAATAAAACGTTCGGGCTCTCCCAACTCGTAAATAAGACTATTCTTATTCCTTTACCGCAAAATTATGTTTCCACTTTAAAAAACCATTGTATATTGGTGGACCCCGCGGTTCGCAAAGCCACCATTTTAAAAGCGAGCGCCCAATTGGCGGAAAAGGTGGGTGGAAAATTAAAGGGGGATGAGGCGCTGCTGGAAGAAGTGGCTTTTTTAGTGGAACACCCGGTGGCTACCTTGTGCCATTTTGACCCTAATTTTTTGAAATTACCCGGCGAAGTGCTGACGACCTGCATGCGGAAACAACAAAAATTCTTTTCTATTTTAGACGAAAAAGGACAACTTACGTCCAATTTTATCGCTATTCGGAACGGGCTTTCCGAAAACCAGGAGATTGTTCGCAAAGGGTATGAAAAAGTTTTAACGGCGCGCTTAACGGACGCCCAATTTTTCTTAAATGAAGATCTTAAAAAACCGTTGGAGTTTTATATTAAAAAATGCGCCGGAATTATAGTTCAGGAAAAGTTGGGATCTATTGCGGATAAAATTGTAAGAATGATACGGTTGTCTCAAATTTGTTTGGAACTTATGGATTCTAGCTGCAATAAAGATCTATTAGAAATGAGTTATGTTTCCCAAGCGATTAGAGTGTCTAAGTTCGATCTTGCTACGCAAATGGTGTATGAACTCCCTGAACTGCAAGGGATTGTTGGCGCCTATTACATTGAACATTATGGATACGATAAAAATATTGCTCGTTCCATCCGGGAACATTATTATCCTCTTACGGTTCAGGGGGAACTCCCTTTTGGGAACCTATCCAGTTTAATGGCAGTGGTGGATAAACTAGATCAATTAGTGGGCAACTTTTCCATTGGGAATATTCCTACAGGGAATAAAGATCCCTATGGTTTGCGCCGTCATTCTACTGGGATATTAAGAATACTATTACACATGAAGTGGAAACTTTCTTTACGGACTTCGGTATTAAACTCTTTAAAACTTTTTCCTATTTCTTTAAATGAAAATTCCGAATGCGCCGTCCAAATTTTAGATTTTCTTAAAGAAAGGTTTCAGCTTTTGCTCCAGGACCAGGGTTTTGCCCTCGATGAGATCTATGCCGTCACTAAAAATGTTCAACAAAAGGACGTCACAGAATTAAACGTGGTTCTGCTTCAGGAAAAAGTAGCCGCTCTGAACTCGGTGAGAACCCATCCCGATTTTGAAGCGGTGACCGGAGCCTTTAAGAGAATTTCTAACATTTTAAAACAAGCTGCTTCTCGAAACATTCCTTTTGGGAATGAAAGTTTTAGCGCCCATCTTCTTAAAGAAAGAGAAGAATTGGAGCTTTATGAAGCGCTCCATAAAACAGAGGCTGCAAGTTTAGATTTATTAAAGGGGTTAAAATATAAAGAGGCTCTACTCCAGTGGGTTTCTATCCGTAAGAATCTGGATACGTTTTTCGATAAAGTGATGGTCATGGTGGACGATAAAAGTTTGTGTTCTAACCGGTTGTCTTTACTCTATCAATTAGAATCCCTATTTAAACAGGTCGCCGATTTTTCCCATCTTCAAGTAAAGTGAAGCCCCTTCTTTTATTTCTTTTGCTAGTTTTTAGTATGGGATTTTGGTTTAAGAATTGGGTGGATACGGGAGGGATGGACCAGATCCTTCAGGAACATCAGACGAATACAATGACGCCCGTGGTCGTGCGCACCATTGGGGATGTTTACTATCATATTTTTCGTAAACCCGATGTGGCCATCCGCTATTACCAATGGTTTATTCGGGACTATGCTCCCGACAAAAGGGCTCCGGAAGTGCATTGGGATTTAGGGCGGGCGTATGAGCAGTTAAATAAAAAAGATTTAGCTCTTGAGCAATATACTGTCTTAATATCCAGCTATTCGGAAACACAACAGGGGAGAATGGCTTTGGAGCGATATAATCGGATAAAATTTTAGAAAAAATGGCTTTTGAACTATTTGTCCATCTCATTAAAAATGGAATGAAAGAGACTGACTTATCCCTGCGAGAAGTCGCTAGACTTGTGGAGGTAGATCCCTCTTTTCTCTCTAAGATATTGGCGGGAAAAAGATCTCCTCCCGGCGACGAAAATATTCTTAAAAAATTAGCGGATGTTTTAAATATAGATCCTTTACGGCTCATTGTTTCCACGGGAACTATTCCTTCCGCATGGCAATCCTTTTTTGATGACGAAGAATTCTTAAGAGATTTAATTCCCTATTTGAAAACGGGAGCTCCGTGGCCGCAGCGAAAAATAGCGGTACCAATCTATAAAACTAAAGAACTTTCCGAAGATCTGCTCTGATGGATAAAAAAGAATTAGAACTCGCCGCGAAACATGGCATAAAAGTTTTAACCATGGAACATCCGCACTATCCTCCCTTTTTAAAAGAGGTGGCGGACGCTCCTAAAGCGCTCTATGTAAAAGGGGATACGGAAATTTTAGCGCGCAGCGCCATGGCTCTTGTTGGCACAAGAACTCCCACCCTGTATGGACTGCGTTCTGCTCGGAACTTGTCGGAAAGTTTAGTGCGATGTGGTTTGGTTACGGTGAGTGGTCTAGCCCGTGGAATCGATACAGTGGTTCACCAGTCTACTTTAAAAGCAGGGGGAAAAACAATCGCTGTTTTAGGAGGAGGCCTCTTAAATCTATATCCCCCTGAAAATAAAAATTTAGCTCTGGCGATTGCTCTAGGGGGAGCCGTGATCAGTGAATTCCCTCTGCTGCACCCCACGGAACCCTGGTGTTTTCCTAAAAGAAATAGGATAATCTCCGCTTTATGTTATGGCACGATTGTGGTGGAGGGAGACATAAAATCGGGGGCATTGATTACCGCTAAATACGCGCTGGAACAAGGGCGGGATGTTTTTGCCGTGCCCGGCCCTATCGATTCCAAGATGAGCGAAGGGCCGAACTATTTAATTCAGCAAGGGGCTAAATTGGTTTTAAGCGTGGAAGATATTTTAGAGGAGATTCCCATTTTGCGCGAGCAGCATTTTTATAAAATTCAGGCAAAGGGCGCCCATTTACAAAATAAAAGCGTATCGAGTTCGGAGGAACAGGGACTTTTAGATCTTTTATCCGACGAAGCGATGGGGATGGATCGGATTCTGGTTAAAAGCGGAAAGCCTATTGGACAAATTTCCAAAACACTGCTAGATT
>JAHFCA010000152.1 GCA_023249715.1 Elusimicrobiota bacterium | reverse complement strand
GAATTTTTTCTAACCCTAAACTAAAAAGATAAAGCCCGCTTTTTTTCTTTCCTTCGTAGCGCAGCAGCCTAAGAGAACGATCGCCTCTAAAAAAGAAAAGCTTCTCTTGATAGCAGCTCGATTCAATGTAGAGAACTCCTAGGGAGTCCATCTCTATTTTCCAGGACTCCTCCCTTTTTTTGCCATTGACAAAAAAATAGAATTTTATTTTTTGGTCCAACTCAAAACCTAAAGCCCTTTTTGTAACTAGATCTACGGGCAGGTTTGAGATGGTTTGGCCTTCTTCCGGCATACCTACCGAAACAAAAGTTTCTCCCGTTTCTCCTTTCACTAAATAGTCGGAAAAATGGATGGGGATCGTGGCGCTTCCCAAGCCGCCCACCGATTGGAACTGAATGTGGAGGTGCGGGTAGGGAGCGCAGCCGGAACTTCCCACCATCGCTATCGTTTGACCTTTCTTGAGGATTTGGTTATAAGTGACTTGCACACCCCCTTGAGAGATATGGCTTATTTCGGAAAAGAGATAAGGACTATGTTTAATAATGCAGTGGTTCCCCCAATTAAAGGCAAGATTGGTAGTTGTCACCGGATTATCTTTAATGCTCGCTTCTAGAGTGAGTACCACCCCTTCTCCGGGAGAGATAATCGGCATCTTATAACAATAGTGTTCCTCTAATTTTTCACCCGTCCCGCGGTAAAAATTTCCTTTTTTGTCTCGGACCACAAAATCAAACGCCCATTTATAAATTCCTTTATGCGTATGTTTTCCTTCACTTCCTTGAGAAACATACCATTCTCCTATAAAGGGCAAATTGAATCCAAAATCTCCGCGGACGCTATTCGCTTTCTCTTTAAGAAAGTTTGTGAAGTTTTCCTCCGGCGACTTAAATAAAGTAACCGGATAGAGGCTGCCAGTGCTCTCTTTTTTAAGAGCGAAGAGAATCAGAAGGGTCGTTAAATTGAAAGGAACGGCCAATACGGGAACGTGGTACGTGTTAAAAAATGTTTGCAGCACTTGTCCCACTAAGAGAGTAAGCAAACTGGCGATTAAAGCGATCGCCAAACTCCAGAGGTTGGGGACATAAAAAATGCCGCCCAACGCCAGCGCGGAAAGAATAACATTGAACCCGTTATTGATAACAAAGGTGATATATTCCGGAAAAATAAGCGCAAATGTCGTGCAGAGAGCAAAGGAGAGAAGCGAAAGAAAAGCGAGAATGGGAGAATAATAGAGTAAAGCGATAAACATGGCGATTCCAACATTTTCTGTCGGGATAAACAAAATGTGTCCGATATTTTGGAAAAAGAGGCGGGGAATATTTTCTAAAGTGATATAGTTTATATTTAACACCTCTTTTCTAAAGACGGAAGATTCACTTAAAATCATAAGCCATGAGACTAATACAAAAGGCAGGCTCATATAAGGAAGATTTCTGTTTTTTAAATATTTGGAGGTTGCGGAAATCCCTAGAACTAAAAGTAAAGAAAAGAGAACAATTAAGAAGAGGGAGCGTAGCAGAGGGAAATCGCTGTAAAGATGGACCGCGATTCCCAAAAGAATGCCATTCAACCCATAGAGTCCTGCCTTTAACTCGAGCTGGTTAAATCCTAAGTGATAGGCAAAATGGTTTACCAGCACGCATCCCAACAGACCGTTGACGCCCGCTTCCGGGTTAAAGAAAGAGGCGGCCAGCACAATTATTCCAACGATTTTTGAGTCGGAAAATAGAATCTGGGAATAGCTGTGGAGAGTGGAACTTAAGAAAAATTCCGGTTGTGAAAATTTCTTAAATCTTTTTTTTATAGAATCGATCACTCGTTATTTGCGGGGTTAACCCAAATATTTTTATTCTCGGTTCACGCTTCCAACTGAATTTGCGGGTTCGAGTCTTTTGGGAAGCTTCTCTTTTTGTTTAAGATATGTTACATCTTCTGCTTCGCGGATAACATCCATTTCTCCATTCATTCCGAGGAGCAAAACGGGAGGACGCATTCTTATAAATTGTGTCCATTGCGTTACATTGTAGGCTCCAAAGGGGCGAATGACAACATTATCCCCTTTATTTAAGAGAGGGAGTTTTACTAAATCTCTGCAGACATCTATATTCATGCAGAGCGGGCCGAAGATGACGTGGTCTTCCATAAAGTAACCGCGGTCTTGAACGGGCAGGATTTCTAAATCGTACCAATAACTTGTTACTGCAATGTTAACCCCCGCATCTAAGATGAGCGCTCTAATTCCGGACGGCAATCTTTTGGTCGAGCCTACGGTAGAAATTAAATAGCCCGATTCGTCCACTAAGGCTCTCCCGGTTTCCAAAAAGAGAGTGGGGAGATTGTCATGCGGGAAGGCCCCCAGAATAATATTGCAGATAGATTCCGCGTAGGCATCAAAACTGGGGGCCATATAGGTCGTTGGCAAATACGTAGATTTTAAACGGTTTCTGGAAGCGAATCCTCCTCCGATATTGATATATTTTAAACTGATTCCAAATTCATCTTTTAAACGAGACGCAAACGTGCACAAACTAATCGCCTGTTGTTGGTAAAATTTTGGATCCAAAATAAAAGTTCCAATGTGAGAATGAAGTCCCACCAGTTTTAATTTTCCACCGGAAACAATGCGTTTGGCAACTTCGTAGGCTTGCCCGCTTTCCAAATTCACCCCAAACCGCTCCCAGGCGGTAAGCATGCCCGTATCCATATTGATTCTCATGCCCACTTCCACTGCTTCTCCGTAGGCGGAAGCTATTTTTTCTAACGTGTAAATTTCGTCTAAACTTTCAATATTAATCATCGCCTTATCTTTTACCGCGTTCATTAGGAAACTATCCGGTTTATACGGACCGTTTACGACAATATGATTTCCTTTTATCCCCAAATTCTTTGCCATTTCATATTCATATTCCGAGACAACTTCTGCCCAAGAACCTTCTTGGTGCATAATGGCGCAGATGGCATTGAGATAATTAGTTTTGTAAGACCAGGCGATCTGAATTTTAGGATAGCGCAAACTAAAAGCGCGGTGCAGTTCCGCGTGTCGTTCCCGGATGGTGCTTTCCGAAAAAACAATCAGAGGCGAACCATACTCTTTCACCAGGGACTCTACGGGAACCCCATCAATTTCATAGCAGTGATTTTGCCCTGAGGGCCGGCCAAATTCATTCATCATTCCCATGGTGTGCCGAACAATACTTGGTTTTTCGTAATCGCTTTTAGGCATAGTGTAGTTCCCCTTCCACATTGAGTGTTTCTAGTTCTTTAACGTGTAAAATATCTTCGTTGGCATAGCGGGTAAAAATAACGCCCAACTCATAATCTTTTATTGGTTTTGAGTGCGTTTCCCATCCCAGAGCGAGCCGGCACGTGAGCCAAGGAAGATTCACCCCGGCCGCTTTAGATAAGTAAACCCAGGCGGGAAAACGGGGATTGACTTCGATAAGATAAAACTTTTTAGGCTCTTTCGTTTTTAAAATTTCTAATTCCAGAGGACCGCACCAGTGAGTGGCTTCAAAAAATTGTTCTACCAAACGGTCTATTTCCGGATCCTTAATAGTGACTCCGGCCCAACCTTTTCCTTTGTCGGTTGTAAGGAGTTTCCGCATCGAGACCATGCCTCTTAATTTTCCTTCACGGTTCCCCACCGCGGTTACATTAAATTCTTCCCCTTCAATATATTTTTGGAGAATGATAGGCATGCCCCATTTTTCCGCAAGCTTAGAGATATACTTATTGACATCGTCCATGTCTTGCGCTTTGTAAGCCTCGTAAAAAACTCCTTTAACCATGAGGGGAAAACCGATCTCTTCCACTTTTCTACTTAAATTTTTTGTGTCTCCTAATACTTTTCCGGGGATGGTTGCGATATTCGCTTTTTTCCCAAGTTCCGAAAGGTGTGGTTTAGAAGAAATCTGGAGCTGTTCTCGCGTGGGAATGAGCGTATGAATTCCCATTTGTTGGAGTCTTTTTTGGATGGTAATAATATTAAAAATTTCCGCGTCTAAAGTGGGAATTAAAACATCCATGGGGGTTTTAGAATGAATT
>JAHFCA010000151.1 GCA_023249715.1 Elusimicrobiota bacterium | reverse complement strand
ATATTCTTGAGATACTCCATTTTAAATGTGTGGCTTGGCATGTTACCCTCCTTTCGGTGGGTAACATGATAACTGACTTAACGCCTATTTCTTCGGTAACATTATGCATGACTCAATGCGAAATCTTGACAAAAAAGTCAGGTATTATTATACTTATTATTTAGGTGGGTATATGCTATGAAAATTACCTCTTTACAGGAATATGGGTTGCGTTGTCTTTTGCAGCTAGCCGTCGCCAAAGATATGGGACCCCAGAGAACCACTGCCATCGCGGAAAAAGAAGGGTTATCTCGGGACTATGTGGAGAAAATTCTCTTTCAGTTGCGCAAAATTCATATTGTTAAAAGCATCCGCGGAGTTAATGGCGGGTATGTTTTAGATAAAGACCCCGATAAAATTTCTATTGGAGAGGTTTTTCAGGCTTTAAGCGAACAAAAAGTTAGAATCAACAGAATCAAAACCGACCTTTGTAAACAGTTTCCCGGAAAAGAAAATGAATGCGTCCATTTAAGCCAGTGCGCCATCCGCATGTTGTGGTCTATGATTATGCATCAAGTGTATGGAGTTCTAAATCACTTGCCGCTCTCATTCTTGGTCGGGACCGAGGCCGAAGTGCAGGTGCGCATTCTGGAGATCATGCAAAAAAGGAATATAATACCGCTTCCAACTATGAAAAGTTACAGAGAAGTGGAGGTCGTTTAATATGAGCGCCGATAAAAAATCCCTTTCCGATATTACCAATCAGGAGTATAAATATGGCTTTGTTTCCGCCATTGAGGCGGATACGGTTCCTCGCGGTCTTTCTGAAGAGGTGATTCGGACAATTTCCGAGAAAAAAAAGGAACCTCCTTTTCTTTTAGAATGGCGTCTCAAGGCGTATCGCCTTTGGCTCACAATGAAGGAACCTACCTGGCAAAACGTTCATTATCCGCCGATTAATTATCAGGATATCATCTACTATTCCGCTCCCAAATCTAAAAAAGCAGGCCCTAAAAGCATGGAGGAAGTGGACCCGGAAGTAAGAAAAACATTTGAGAAACTTGGAATTCCTCTGCTGGAGCAAGAGCTCTTAGCCGGAGTTGCCGTGGATGCTGTTTTAGATAGTGTTTCCGTGGCAACCACATTTAAAGGTAAGTTGAAAGAGTTAGGCATTATTTTCTGTTCTTTTTCAGAAGCGGTTCTGGAGCACCCCGATTTAATTCGAGAATATTTAGGATCGGTTGTGCCTTATAACGATAACTTTTTTGCCGCTTTGAATTCCGCGGTTTTTAGCGATGGTTCTTTTTGCTATATCCCTAAAGGAGTCCGGTGCCCTATGGAACTTTCCACTTACTTTAGAATTAACGCTGCTGAAACCGGCCAGTTTGAGAGAACCTTAATTATAGCGGAAGATTCCAGCGCTGTCAGTTACTTAGAAGGTTGCACCGCGCCCATGCGAGATGAGAATCAGCTGCATGCGGCCGTTGTGGAATTGGTGGCAAAAGAGAGCGCTCAAATAAAATATTCCACCATTCAAAATTGGTATCCGGGAGATAAAAATGGAAAGGGTGGAATTTATAATTTTGTCACCAAGCGGGGCAAATGTAAGGGAAAAAATTCCAAAATTTCCTGGACGCAAGTGGAAACCGGTTCCGCCATTACCTGGAAATATCCCAGCTGTATTTTGTTAGGGGATAACTCTATCGGGGAATTTTATTCGGTCGCCTTAACCAACCACTACCAACAGGCGGATACAGGCACCAAAATGATTCACATTGGTAAAAATACGAAGAGCACCATTATCTCTAAAGGAATTTCCGCCGGCCATGGTCAGAATTCCTATCGCGGGGCGGTGACTATTAATGCAGGGGCGGAAGGGGCGAGAAACTATTCCCAATGCGATTCCCTTTTAATGGGAGATCTGTGCGGCGCTCACACGTTCCCTTATCTGCAAGTGAACAATAGCACCGCTCAAATTGAGCATGAGGCGTCTACCGCTAAAATTGGGGAAGACCAGCTCTTTTACTGCCGACAGCGGGGCTTATCTGCCGAGGATGCTGTCAATTTAATTGTGAACGGATTTTGTAAACAGGTTTTTAAAGAATTGCCCATGGAGTTTGCCGTGGAAGCTCAGAAACTTTTGAGCGTAAGTTTAGAAGGGAGTGTGGGATAATTGTGTTAGAGATTAAAGGTTTAAAAGCAAAAATTCAGGAGAAAGAAATTTTAAAGGGGATTCATCTCAATATTCGTCCCGGAGAAGTCCATGCCATTATGGGGCCCAATGGTTCCGGAAAAAGCACCCTTGCCCACCTTTTGGCGGGGCGCGACGGATTTACCCCTACGGGGGGAGAAGTTACTTTTAAGGGGAAGGATCTTTTATCGCTCTCTCCCGAAGATAGAGCCGCCGAAGGGCTCTTTCTTGCCTTTCAGTATCCTGTGGAAATTCCTGGGGTAACGAATAACTATTTTTTGAGAGCCGCCTTAAACGCCATCCGGAGACGAAAGGGATTGGAAGAGTTAGACGCGGTCGATTTTTTAGCCTTACTAAAAGAAAAATCTAAATGGGTGAATATGGACCCTGCGCTCTTAAGCCGTTCCGTAAACGAAGGTTTTTCCGGAGGCGAAAAAAAACGGAATGAAATTTTGCAGATGATCATTTTGGAACCGAGCTTAATGATTTTGGATGAAACCGATTCGGGGCTCGATATCGACGCTCTGCAAATTGTGGCGAAAGGAATTAATTTAATGCGCGGTCCCGAACGCTCTGTGCTTTTGGTGACTCACTATCAAAGGCTGTTAAATTACGTGGAGCCGGATTTTGTCCATGTTCTTTATAATGGAAGGCTTGTAAAATCCGGGACAAAGGATCTCGCCTTGGAATTGGAAAAAAGAGGATACGGCTGGATTATAGAGAGTTCCCAAGTGAGCGCGTAACATGAACGGGGTCGAAACTTTAAATAGAAGAGAGATGCCTACGCAGGAAATGGAGGAATGGCGTTTCTTTCCAGTTTCAAAACTGACAGATCCTTCTTTTCGCATCGCCTCTAAAATAGAGTCAAAATTAGTTTTTGACAAGCTCACTCCCTATTTTTTAAATACTTCCAACTGCCGATTTATTTTTGTGAATGGATATTTTTGTCCTTCTCTCTCTTCGGTTTCATCGCTGCCGGCGGGCGCGCGGCTGGAATCCATGCGTCAAATTTCGGAAGATCCCCTCTTAGAGAAATGTTCAGGTCGTTTTCCAGAAGATAAATGGACAGCCTTTACCCATTTAAATACCGCTTCCTTTAAAGACGGACTCTTTCTCTACCTCCCCAAATCTACTGTTTTAGAATCTCCCATGGAAATTTATTATTTTTCTTATCCCGAAGCGGACGCAAAAACGGTTTCGTATCCGAGAACACTGATTTATATGGAAAGAAACAGTCAGCTTAAAATCATCGAGCACTTTGTGGACTTAGAGTTTGCGAAATCGCAAGAGTCTTTTACCAACTCGTTTGCCCAGATTTACGTGGGAGAAGATTCTAACTTGGAATATTGCCGCGTGCAGCGTTCTTCTTTCAAGTCCTACTCTTTTAGTCAGATTATTGCGCTTCAGGAACGCAGCAGCCAGACAAATTTTCATTCTATTTCTTTAAGCGGTCAGCTGATTCGCAATAATTTATTAACGGTATTAGAGGGAGAAGGAGCGCATTGTTCCCTGAACGGATTTTATATGACGCAGCAAGAAGAATGGGTGGATAACCATACCGTAATCGACCATGCCAGTCCTCATACTTTTAGTCGGGAATATTATAAGGGAATCTTAGACGGGAAATCCCGGGCTGTTTTTAACGGGAGAATCATTGTGGAAAAGGGAGCGCAAAAGACCGATTCTCTGCAGAGCAATAAAAACCTGCTTTTATCGAATGAAGCTCTCGTCACTACCAAGCCGGGGCTGGAAATATTCGCCAACGATGTAAAGTGCAAGCATGGAGCCACGATTGGCCAGTTAGATTCGGACGTCCTTTTTTATTTGCGTTCCCGCGGCATTCCCGCGGCAGAGGCCCGCAAAATTTTAATTGGC
>JAHFCA010000150.1 GCA_023249715.1 Elusimicrobiota bacterium | reverse complement strand
GGCCCGGCTATTTCAGTGGGTTATGAATCTACGGCCGAATATTTCGATGTGGAATTAGTGGAAAGAAGAAGTGTCGGTGAAGTTAAAAAAACTTTGCAAGAACAGTTGCCGCGAGGATTTTCTATTCTTTCGGCGAGTTCCGTTCCGGTTTTTTTCCCCTCTTTAGAATCTTTAATTTCTAGAGCGGAGTATGAGGTAACATTGCCTAAAGAGTTGTGGGTCACAAAAAGCGCAAAAATTTGGGAAGAACTCCTTCAGGGGTCGTTAAAAAATCCAAATCTAATCCTGAAAGAGTTTAAGAAGAAGGGGTTGAGAGAAAAAATTCGAGAAACTCCTTTAAAGGGATTGATATGTTCCGCACAATGGGGGGAGGAATCGGGAAATTTAAATTCCACACTCTATTTATCTCTTAAATTTGGACCTGGAAAAAACGTAAAACCGGAGAAAGTGGTTCCCCTTCTCTTCGGTTTAGAAGATAAAGATTTCGGCGCCTTGAGAATTAAACGGTGTCGTTTAACTATAGAAAATGGGGATGGTTCTTTGGTAGAACCATGAAGATCTATTCCCCAAGAACCGACATTGGATTGTGGAATTCGACGAAAAATATGGGTCATCTTTCGTCGCAAAAAGGTTCGACCGTACCCTGCGAGTACGCTCTCACCTTTTTGCGCCAAAATCTGACCCATATTTTTCGTCTCGGTTCTCACAACCAATGTCGGTTCTTGGGTATTCCCTTTTTAGGAGATTAAATTATGAAGCAAGAAATTATTGCCAATTGTTCGCCCGACGAAACGCGTGTTGCGGTGATAGAAGATGATAAACTGACAGAAATTGGAATAGAACGCAAAGAATCGGAAAAGATTGTAGGCAATATCTACAAAGGAAAAGTTGAGAATGTGCTGCCAGGTATTTCCAGCGCTTTCGTCAATATCGGTTTAGAAAAAAACGCTTACCTGTATATATCGGATGTCGTTAGCCAGTCCTTGGATGACGATAAAAAGAATAATAACCATTCCGTGAACCGTCCCATAGACCAACTGATAAAGAAGGGAGACATTATGCTGGTACAAATTGCCAAAGAGGCCATCGGCACCAAGGGTGTAAAGATTTCCATGGATATCTCTTTGCCGGGAAGATTTTTGGTCTATTTACCGTATCAATCCACCGTGGGCATTTCTAAAAATATTGAGGACGAAGGAGAGAGGAAACGTTTAAAAGATCTCATTGATAGTTTCAGGCCAAAGCACGGCGGCTTTATTGCTAGAACCGAGTCCGAAGGGATAGAAGAGAGAGACATGAAACGGGAGATCCGCTACCTCTGCCGACTCTGGGAAAATATTCAAAAGCGGGCTCAAACCGCTCCGCCCGCCACACTCGTTCATAAAGATTTGGGGCTTGTTTTTCAGACTGTTCGGGATATTCTATCGGAAGATACCAAAGTATTTATCATTGATTCCAAGGACGAAACCGAGCAAGTGAGAGATTTTGTGCAGATGATCTCTCCGGAATTAGTCGACCGTATTCAACATTTCGAGAGTAAAACGCCTATTTTTACCGCTTTTAATGTGGAAACGGAATTGCAGAATTTACTTTCTTCCCGCATCTCTTTACCTTCCGGGGGAACCATTATTATTCAAGAAGCGGAATCCCTCTGCGCGATCGATGTGAATACCGGAAAATTTACAGGAAAGGAATCTCAGGAAGAGACGGTGACCCAAACGAATATCGAAGCGGCCAAAGAAATTGCCCGGCAGATCCGTATGCGCAATATCGGAGGGATTGTGGTGATCGACTTTATCGATATGCGTAAAGCGAGAAACCGTCAAAAGGTGACGGAGGCTTTATATCAGGCGACCTCTCGAGACAGAGCGAAGATAAAAATTCTTCCAATTACTCGCTTGGGGTTAGTGGAAATGACCCGGGAAAGAAAGCGCGAATCCATGCTTTCTACTCTTTGCCAACCGTGCGGGGAATGTAAGGGAACGGGCATGGTGCTTTCGGATGAATCTCTTTTTATCCGCGTTAAAAAAGAGGTGCGGCAAATGACATACGGCCGGGCCGAAGGAAAATTGAGCATCGTATTCCACCCGACCATGGTTCCTTACTTTCAGGAAAGAAAAGAGGAGCTCGTAAGAGCCTTCCGTCGAGATTTTACGTTAGAGGCGGACGGAACCCTCCGCCATGACGACTACCGCATCGTTTGGGAGTGAGGTAGGGGGAAGCTCTCTATTTTTATTTTCAGCTCGCATTCGCAAAATTTTTTCTTAGGCTTTTAAACTCGGCTCGCTTACGCGAGCCTTCAAACAGTAAAAGCCAGAGGAACTATATCGAAAAAATTTTGCTCATAGACGCTCGGATGAAAATAAAAATAGAGAGCTTCCCCCTACATTTCTAATTTTCGGAAAGATTTATTTTTAAAAAGGCCGCCGTGGAGATGCAGCGGAAATTTTTTTAGATTTAATTTTTTGTCGACGCTTAAGATCAAACGTTTTAAATGTTTTTGGGCTTCCTGAACAATGGCTGTGCAGAGAGGATCTTTTTTTTCGTATTTCTTTAGAACAGTTTTAGCCAACGCGGCCACTTCTCTCACGGATTTATTTTCCCAATCTTTGCCTGTTCTCTTTAGATATTCTTTCCCAATCCAATAACCGGAACCCTCGTCCCCTTTTTGAGGGCCAAGACCGCCGGCGCGGGCAAATTTCCCTTTTCTATCTTTTCCATAAGCGATCGAACCTGTCCCAGATATAAGCACTATTCCCGCCTTATTGCCAAAGATAGAGCGGTGCGTGAGTTCCACATCGGAAAGGACCGTTACTTTCTTGGCTAAATGGTGTAATTGGCGGTGGAGCCCGTTTTTATCCTTTATTTTCCAAACCCCTTTTGCCCCAACAATGAGTTCGTGTAAAGAACTTACTTTCCATTGAGACAAAGTTTTTTCTATAAGAGCAGGAAGTTGGGGAAGGGGTATCGTTGGAACACGAGAAAATAGAAAGCTGCTCTCTAAATAGAAGCGGATCCAGGTGCCGCCATAGTCGATGATGAGTTTATTCAGTGGCTTGGGCAATGGCGTCGATGGTCGCTTTTATTTGGCAGGCTCTCCAGCCAAAATTGGTTAAGCACCAACTTTTATTTTGAATAAATTCTCGATCGTAGGGGTTACGTAAGAGCACAACGATCACTTCTTTTCCTTTATCTTGCGCTAAATCGAGCAATTTTTTATTGGAGGGGTACAGATGGGCGTCATAACAGAAGTACACCACAATATCGGAGGATGAAATTTTAGAGGCAGCCATTTTAAGATCTTTTTCGGTGGGTTCTATAGAAACAATCTGAGACTCTGTTTGAATAGTATGTTTTTTAAAATAGGACTCAATAAATTTTTCTTCTGGCATAACCTCTTCCTCTATCATAATCTTATCCTTGAGTTCGGAAAATTTTGGGAAGAGCGCGAGCCATCTTTTTTTTCTGGTTGGGGATACGGTTTCCGGTTTCTGAATGAATTGAACGGAGTTTTTACAAATTTCTTCCACTACTTTTATTCCATCCGGTTCCGGATGAGGAACTCCTTCGCTGAATCTTGTTTTCCTTTTGTTTTTAAGCGCTTGAATTCTCTCTACGCTTTTTTCTAGTTGGTTTAGAGAGAGTTCTTTAGATTTATAAGCTTCTAAAAGTTTGTAAAAGACCTTTTTTTGAGCATTCAGGTCGTGGCACACCAATAGGAGATCGTGGCCTGCCCTAGCGGCTAAAACGGCCGCTTGTTCAATGGGACAAATCTCCCGAATAGCTCCCATCTCTAAATCGTCACTGGCTATCACTCCTTTATAACAAAAAGTCCCTCTAAGAGTGTCTTGAATAATAATTTTTGAGAAGGTAGCGATCTGTTTGGGTTTAGGGTCCAAATTAGGATAGTACGGATGGGAAGACATGATAAGATCGATGCCCACCTCGATCGCTTTTATAAAAGGTTTCAGATGGGTGGCTTCCATTTCTTTCCACGTCGAAGGAATGGTGGGTAAACTTAAGTGGGCATCTACGGGGGCGTGTCCCTTTCCGGGGAAATGTTTGGCGCAAGCGGAAATGCCATT
>JAHFCA010000149.1 GCA_023249715.1 Elusimicrobiota bacterium | reverse complement strand
GGCAGCGCAGAATAAGAGGGCAAGTCTGTTAAAAATGTTCCATCCTGATTGGGAGCGAGATGTTCGTTCTCTTAGAAGGGATTTCAATAGCAAAAAAGATTCTCTTTCTAAAGATTTTAAAGCAGCCTTGGAATTTCGCTTGAACCAGCTTAAATCTTCCCAGAAAGAGCGCGTCATAAGGGTCTCTATCACTGAAAAAGAGATACTCGAGAGGATGGGCTGGAACGGTTCCATTTACGCTATGGATGGGAATGCGGAAGAGTCCGAGGCGCGCGTAGAGAACTTTTTAAGAGATCTTTTTGGCGGCAAGTTCCATACTACCCTGTTGCCTGTAGAAATGGACCTTTTAAGTAAGAGGTTTGAAGTGAAAGAGCTGGAAGTAGACTCGGAGCAGGAAGATTTGGAATCGTTAAAAGCTCTCATCGATTTGTCCCACATATTTGGGGCGAATGTAAAGGGAGAGCCATCGCCGCTTTTACAAATGGCTCCGGCTTTGGAAAAGGCGTTCGACGAAGGGGTGGCCCTAGTAGTCTGGGCCAAACGAATGGCCGAGCAGCCCGCCAGGGATTTGAGTTCTCTTGGGGATAGCCCTGAAGTTATTGATGTTACTATTCTTAAGGAAATCGAGCAGAGCCAGGAGAAGAAATATGTCCTGGATATAATCGGTAGATTAATCGAGTCTGAATCTATGGAGCGTTTTGCATTCTTGGCGCACGATCAAACTAGCGCCGATATCATTGATAATTTAAAGAGGGAACTTGGGGAATCTTATGAAAAATTGCGAGGCAGAATTAACGGCAATACCATTCGGGTGTTGGGAAATAGAGAAAATGGCAAGTCTCCCGATAAATTAGAAATGAAGTGGGTTTACAATCAACTTAAAGATTGGGCGGGCTCTAACATTACGGTGATTACAGATGATGTGGATCGTTGGCAGGCAGATCCGGCCTATGAAAAGTATGTTACCTTATTTGAATTGGTGAAGGGAGCCCAGCTTAAAGAAGTGATTAGTCTAAACGCTGTTGCCGAAGAGGTTCACAAAAAACGCATCTTGTTAATTCAAGCCTAGGGTTATAGGAAACTATAAAATGAAAAATCTGGCTACGAGGATGGAATTCATTCTCGTAGCCAGATTTGTTTTTAGGCGACTTTTTCTAATTTAGTAATGCGTTCTTCGTGATTGTCAATTCGGCTGGAATGAAATAATGCTTTTTGATCATAGTTTTCGGTCTTTCGCGCAAAAGCATCAATAAAATTAATAATTTCGGATTTCATGTTGTTTAAATCTTCTTTGGTAGCAAAAGTTTTCAGTTCAGATTTTATTTGTACGATTTCGATCGCCAATTTATTGAAATCGTCCTTGGTGGCGAAGTTTTTAAGATCGTCCTTGGTGGCGAAGTTTTTAAGATCGTCCTTGGAGGCGAAGTTTTTAAGATCGTCCTTGGAGGCAAAGTTTTTAAGATCGTTCTTGGTGGCAAGTTTACTGATTTCTTTAATAAACTCACCGCGGGTAACTGGCAGATCGAGCTTTTTATTTTTCATTCTAAAGGGAGCTTAACTTATTTTTAAAATTATGTCAAAACGCAAATGACAGAATTTTGGGTTTGTAAAGGGAATCGGGGTTGGTTGCGACTAACAGGTGGGTTGGTTGCGGTTAGCTTTTTATTTTCCACTCTATCCGCTCCGTTCGCGCAGGCTTCTTTTTGGGAGGAGAGGCGCAAGTCCGTGGAAGAATTTAAAAAAGAGAACCATGCTCTTCATGTTGCCTCTCTAAGGAGTGGTTCTGCCTTAGTCCCGAATACCCTTCAACTTCCTATTCCGCAATCTAAAATCACCCCCGATTGGCTTGCCGAGGCTCTTCAAAGAGTAAAAGGAGATTCATTCTCAAGAAAAAAAGTTAAAGGAGTTCCTCCAGAGTTTTTAGAAAGAATTTCAAAATTTGGAGAGATAGAAAAAATTGCTTTGGTTCCGGGTGAAAATTTAACTCTTACGGATGGAAAACTGCAAAGTAAATATCCGTTGGTCCTTCAAATTCAAGACGCGCATGGGGTTTATGGGGTGCAGAAAAATATTAGCTCTCTTTTGAAAGATTTAATGAACATGGGAGTAGGATTTATAGGGGTTGAAGGGACCGAAGGCGCTTTAGAAGGAGTGGAACGGTGGAGAAAATACCCCGACAGAGAAAGTTTAATGGGCGTGGCTGGGTTTTTGCTAAAGCAAGGATTGCTTACAGGCGTAGAAATAGCGGCTTTAAGCAGAGAAAAAGAGGCTGTAGATTTTTATGGTATGGAGGAATCCAGCAAATATTTGGAACAGGTACATTGTTTTAAAGATACATTAAAGGAAAATAAAGAAGTAGAGCGTTGGATAACCCAATTAAGTAAAAAAATTGAGGAATCTAAAAAGAGCGCGTTCACTCCACAACTTATGGAGTTAGATAATAAAAATATTCAATATGAAAAAGGCGAGATAAAATTAGGGGAGTGGGTGGAATATTTGGTAGGGATAGCGCCCTCTAGGGACAGACCCCAAAGGGGTCTGTCCCTACAGATATCCCGGTATATTCAAGCTTATCGGTTGGAAAAAGAGTTGAATTTTAAAGAGGTGGAGACAGACCAAAAGAAATTATTGGCGCGGCTTTCCGCAAGTTTAAGTCAAAGTGAGATGCGGGAATTGTTGGAAGAAAGCCTGCTCTACCGCTTGGGAAAAATTGGATTTGGAGAATTTTATGGGCGATTGGAAGCCAAATGCGAGAAAAATGGAATAGACCTTACTCCCGGCATGAAAAAATATATGGAGTACGCGGTGAAAGTTGAGGGAATCGAAAGAGATTCTCTCTTTAAAGAGCTTAAAGCATTGGAAAATACGACATGGCTTCAGTTGATAGGCCTAAATAGTAAAGCAAAAGAGTTGCATGAGTTAGAGAAAAACTACGCTCTTCTAAAAAAAGCCATCGATTTTAGATTGAGCGCCGAGGAGTGGGAAGAATATAGTACCGCTCCTATTCCTTCTGTTCTTTTTACTCCTCCACAAGTCCTAGAGGTGCTTTCCAATGTAAAACGGTTCAATGAATTATCTCATGAGAGAAGTAAAATCTTCGCGGACAAGCTTCATGAGAGGATGGAAAAAAAATTAAAATTAGCAGCCTTGGTGGCCGGCGGGTATCATAGCCGAGGAATTGAAGAGAGATTGTCCAAGCATTCGGTATCCTGCGTTACCATTCGCCCAAGCATGGATTTAAGCCAGATTAAAGAGAACTATCACCCCTTAAATAGTTTTAAAAGAGATCTGCTTCCGTTGGAAAAACTTTTCCTGCCGGAGAAAGTTTCATTGGCTTATCCGCCTGCTTGGGGGAAGAAAGGCGCTATTTCTCAAACCATCGCTTCAACGATAGGAGCAGTGGAAAATACATTGAAGGCTGCTGTTCCTATGGTGAGCAAGGTGAATGGCGGGAATCCAGCCGAGTTAACGCAATTTGAGGTCAAAGGGGAAGTTATGGACGCTGTTGTGAATGGAACCGAGGTGCTTGCTTCCCAAAATAGCGCCGCCGTGAAAGCTCTAGCGCCAGAAGGATCTTTTTTGGGTGAAACAGAAGTTCCAGAAGATAGCCCTCAAACTAAACTATTTTTTGCTTTAAGCCGCCCACATCCCAAACCTTTAAGAAAAATAGCGCTTTTAGCCGTAGCGCAGATGTCGGCGCTTTTATCTATTGTTCTACTTCCGGGGGGATCTGTTTTGGCCCATCCCTTAATTCTAAATTTTAGAACTCTGGCCGGACAAAAAGGCGCGCAAGAAATTACGATCGAAGAAAGCTCCAGCCGCGCCCCTCCTTCCATAAAGCAATGGTTCACCACAGGCCTTTTATCCCTGTTCTTTACAATTATTTCACTCAGTTATAAACTTCCCGCCTTCGCGAATGATTCTTCCTCTGTTACGGCCGCGTCTATTGCCTTTCCATTCTTACTGTTCGGTGGAATTGCCGTTTTGTTTCTTTCTATTTTTATATTGGGGAGAAAATCGGAATTTATCCATATAAATGTCATAAGCCGGTTACCCAAAACTCTTCAGGAAATTTGGTATCACCTATCTATTCCTGTGCGT
>JAHFCA010000148.1 GCA_023249715.1 Elusimicrobiota bacterium | reverse complement strand
GATGGAAAGGTTGCTATTCGCTTTTAAGGCGTAGCAGAGGATGTGAGGAAAATGAGAAAACGCGTTTTCAAAACTATTATAGTTTTGAAGCATTTGGTTTTTACTATAGACATACAGAGGCGTCCCAAACTTTTTGGCTAAAGTTTGTAGCGGCAACTCTTCCGCATAAAGGTTATTTTTATTCCAATGGAACATAAATTTTTTTATTTTTTTAAGAGGGACTGGAGCTTTTTTATTTGGTTGCTCAAGGCTAATATGCCAGTGCCGCCATAAGAATTCTTAAGCTCTGTGCTTTTTCTTACGGATAGGATGTTAAAAAAATCTTCCTCGAATAGAGGGGAATACGATTTTAGAGTTTTAATATCCAGGGCGGAAAAATCTTTTCCATCTTTTAAAAGATAGGCCACAATCTTAGAGACAATAGAATGAGCTTCTCTAAAAGGAAGTCCTTTTCTGGTTAAATAATCGGCGCATTCTGTGGCTAACAGAAAGCCATAGTCACACGATGCTTCCATCTCTTTTTTATTTACCTTTAGAGTTTTGAAAACCCCTTCCATGACATCCAATGAAACTAAAGTGGTATCCACGGCGTCAAAAAGAGACACTTTATCTTCTTGTAAATCTCTGTTGTAGGCGAGGGGCTGCGCTTTTAAAAGCGTGAGTAAAGAAACCAAAGAACCAATGGCGCGGCTGGTTTTTCCTCTTACCAATTCCAAAGTGTCCGGATTTCTTTTTTGCGGCATAATGGACGAGCCCGAAGTATACTCTTCCCCCAACGTTACATAATTAAATTCGAGATTACTCCAAATAATAAGCTCTTCCGAAATTCTGGAGAGATGCACCATTGTTAAAGAACAAATAAAAGTAAATTCGGTTACAAAATCTCTATCGGCAACAGAGTCAATGGAATTTTCTGTAATTGCTTTAAAGCCCAGTAACTTTGCCGTCTCTTCGCGGTCTATGGGGAAAGAGGTTCCTGCCAGAGCGCAAGCCCCTAAAGGGGAAACTTCTAAACGTTTCTTCTGGTCGAGGAGTCTTTCCGCGTCTCTTTGCAGCATCCAGGCATACGCGAGAATATAATGGGAAAAATAGACCGCTTGCGCATGCTGCAGATGAGTAAATCCCGGCATGAGCACTTCCTGATTTTTTAACGCCAACTCTAAAATGGATTTTTGAACGTTCTGTACTTTTTTAAGCGCTGTCTCAGTTACGTCCAGTAAATAGAGCTTTAAATCCAATACCACCTGGTCGTTTCTGCTGCGAGCCGTGTGCATTTTTTTAGCGGTTTCCCCAATTCTTTTAATGAGTTCCTGCTCCACGGCAAAATGAATATCTTCGGCGGGGGGAATTTTTTTGCCCGCTTCTAAATCTTTGGCTATGGACTGGAGTCCCTCGATAATTTTTTTAGCATCCGAAGCCGAAACTATTGTTTGTTTAGAAAGCATTGCCACGTGGGCAATAGAGCCTTTAATGTCGTAGGGCGCTAAACGTTGGTCGACTGAAAAAGAAGAAATATATTCTTGAGGGAGCATTTTAAATCCCTTTACGTAAGATGGATTGAACGGTATACGGTAACCCGAAAAGTTTTATGAACCCCTCGGAATCTTTGTGATCGTAAATTTGTTCTCCTGAATATCCAAAGGTAGAGAGTTTTTCCCAATAGAGGGAGTGGGGGGATTTTCTGGATACAATGCGCATATTTCCTTTATAAAGTTCCAAAGTAATTTCTCCGCTGACAAATTTTTGTGTTTCATCTATAAAAACAGATAAAGCCTTTCTGAGAGGTGTGAACCACAAACCATAATAGATGAGCTCTCCCATTTTAGGAGCGAGGGACTGTTTAAAATGTAATGTTTCTCTATCCAATGTGAGCGATTCCAATTCTCTGTGGGCAAAATAGAGAACGGTGGCTGCCGGGCATTCGTAGATTCCGCGCGATTTCATTCCGACCAATCTGTTTTCCACCAAATCTACTCGGCCGATTCCGTTTTTACCGGCAATTTTGTTCAAAGCTAAAATCAGAGAGAAACCATCCATCTTTTTTCCATTGATGGAAACGGGAACCCCTTTGTTAAAGCCAATCTTAATTTGTGTCGGTTTAGAGGAGGCTTTTTCCGGAGAAATCGTCATTTGGAACATCTCTTCCGGATAAGGGTTCTCGAGGTTTTCTAAAATTCCACCTTCATATGAGATGTGCCACATATTGGCATCCGAAGAATAGGGTTTACGTTTCGTTACAGGAATGGGAATTCCGTATTTTTTAGCATAGTTTATGGCATCTTCTCTGGAACGAATATCCCATTCTCTCCAGGGAGCGATGATGCGTATTCCGGGCATAAGAGTTCTAAAACCAATTTCAAAACGAACTTGGTCGTTCCCTTTTCCGGTGGCTCCATGGCAAAGAGCGTCCGCCTTCTCTTTTTTGGCAATCTTGACGATTTCTTGCGCAATGAGAGGGCGCGCTAGTGACGTAGCCAGTAAATATTTCTCTTCGTAGATAGCGCGCGCTTTTAGAGCGGGGAATATGAAATCTTGGGCGAAGCTTTTTTGGGCATGAACTATATAACAACGTTTTGCCCCGGTAGCGACCGCTTTTTTACGGATCGCTTCAAAGGAGCTGGCGCCCCCCTCTAAAAGGCCCAGATCAATACACACCGCAATTACTTCGCAGTGATATTTCTCTATAAGCCAACGGATAATAATGGAAGTATCTAGCCCACCCGAATAGGCTAGGACCACTTTATTGACGGAAGTCATAAAATACTAATTATACTATAAATATGGGGGAGTTCTTTATTTTTATTTTATATAATATCTAACTTATGATTCCGTTGGTAGATCTAAAACGGCAATATCTTTCCATTCAAAAGGATGTGGAGCGCGCTATTCAGAATGTGCTCTCTAAAACCGATTTCATTTTGGGGGAGGACGTCCATGCATTTGAGAAGGAGTTCTCTCAATATTGCGGTGTTCGTTACGCGATAGGGGTGGATTCCGGCACCAGCGCCTTGGAGCTCGCTTTCCATGCCCTTGGGATTGGAGCGGGGGATGAAGTGATAGTCCCAGTTTTTACATTTTATGCCAGCGCTTCTACCATTGCTACCGGGGGAGCAAAGCCTGTTTTTGCCGAGGTAGAGGAGGATACTGCTAATATAGATCCGGACAAAATTGAATCTCTGATTACTAAAAAGACAAAAGCTATTCTCCCCGTTCATCTCTTTGGACAACCGGTCCACATTGCCAAAATTTCCGCCATAGCTGTTCAGCATAAATTGCACCTTATAGAAGATGCCGCCCAAGCGCATGGGGCCGAAATCAAGATGCAAAATGGCGAATGGAAAAAAGTGGGCAGCTTTGGCGAAATGGCCTGCTTTAGTTTTTACCCGGGTAAAAATTTAGGGGCGTATGGGGATGGAGGGATGGTGGTGACCAATTCAGAAGATCTAAATTACCAGCTAAGGCTCCTCCGCGATTGCGGCAGAACAGAAAAGTATAAACATGACGTTTTAGCCTATAACTGCCGGCTCGATACGTTGCAAGCCGCTGTTTTACGAGTGAAGTTAAAGAAATTAGAATCTTGGAATGAATTGCGTAGATCCAATTCTAATCTCTATGATAAACTTTTTAATGCCATTGGAATTAAGACCATAAAAATTAAAGATTTTGCGCTTCCCGTTCGCCACGTTTATGCCATTCGAGTAAAAAAACGAGATGAATTAGCCCAGTATTTAAAAGAAAATGGGGTTGCCTCCGGAGTGCATTACCCCATTCCACTCCATTTACAAAAAGCGTTTAGTCCTTTGGGGTATAAAAAGGGGGATTTCCCTGTAGCCGAAAAAATTTCAGAAGAGATTCTTTCTTTGCCGATATTCCCGGAACTCCAGTCTGCGGAAATAGAACGCATTGCGGATTTAATTAAGAAATTTTATGATTAGAGAATTAGATGGGTTTAAACCTCAAGTTCATGCCTCGGCTTATATTCATAAAACAGCTCTTATCATTGGCAAAGTAACCATAGGAAAGAACGCTTCTGTTTGGCCCTATTGTGTATTACGAGGAGATATTGCCGAAATTGTAATTGGAGACGAAACCAATATCCAAGACAACACAGTCATTCA
>JAHFCA010000032.1 GCA_023249715.1 Elusimicrobiota bacterium | reverse complement strand
GGGCGCCCGCATTCTTAAAACTCATCTCTCGAGAGAGTTCCAAAGCATCCTCTAGAGCTGCTTCTTTCCTGCTATAGGTTCTAATTCGCGTGCCGCCAGTAGCTCTCCAGCTACCATTCAGAATTCCTTCTCTGCTATTTATTTGAGTAAGACGGTGTATGGAGAGATAGGATGTGTACCCTAACTTTTCATTCACAATTTCAAAGACGGCAAAATGTTGATCCCAATGTTGAACACCTCTGGGATAATCTCTTTGGTTTCTAAGGACTCGAATGGACGTCTCCGATCCATCCGCCTCTTCAATAATCGCTCCATTTAAGCTGCGGGGATCGTTTCGGTTTAATTCTTGTTCTTTTTCTGAAAACTTTGATGGAATGGATTGATTGATAGGAGAAGTTATGCCATCCGTAAAACCATACTTAATATTGTCTAAATCTTTAGGAAGAAAAACCCCTGATTTTTCTAAACTATTTACATACTTATCCCATCTTTCGGTTTGTCTCAGCCAATAGCTACGGTCATAAGAAAGGAGAATATTCAATGTATCTTCAGATACATTCAACCCATTTAAGTTAAGAGCGTTTCGAGTGGGAATATTTCCAACAGGTGTCAAAAGGAATTCCCCCTTATTTTGCGAACGGTCTAGAGCCCACAACACTGCTCTTAAATTTTCACCATAACCCGGCCATAAAAATTTTCCATCTTGATCTTTACGAAACCAGTTCACGTGAAAGAAAGTAGGACGGTTCTCTGCTTTTATTCTTCCCAAAACTTTTAACCAATGGGCGTAGTACTCCCCTTCGTTATAAGAAAAGAAAGGTTTCATGGCGAAGGGGTCTTCTTCAAACTTGCCGGCTTTACCCTCGGCGGCGGCGGTCGCTTCTACTCCCATCATCGCGGCGTCGAAGATACCGCTTTTATAACCCGGAAGTTGACGAATTAAAGGCTCCCCTTCCGTAACCCTACCGCCAAATAAAATGGCGCTAATGGGAACACCATTTGGATTTTCGAATTCCGGAGAAATATTGGGAGCATTTTTTGCAAAGGCGGTAAATCGGCTATTGGGATGAGCCCAAGGTTGATCCACTTCCTCCGCAGTTCTATCTTTAATGTATTTTCCTTGCCAATCCAACCACCCTTCTAATTCAGTGGGTTTAGGAGTTTTACCTTCCCACCAAAGTTCTCCTGTTTTTTCATTATAAGCCACGTTGGTAAAGAGTGTTTTTGTGTTAGCGCCCATCGCCGCCATCGCCATGGGGTTCGTTTTTTCAGAAGTCCCTGGAACCACTCCAAAAAATCCGTTTTCTGGATTAATGGCTCGCAATTTTCCATCTTCTCCAATAAAAAGCCAGGCGATATCATCCCCAACCACGCGAATAGAATAATCTTCTTTTAAAGCATCCGGCGGGAGCATCATGGCGAGGTTCGTCTTTCCGGAAGCGCTAGGGAACGCGGCCGCCACATATTTTTTCTCGCCTGTTTTCTTATATTCCACTTCAAGAATAAGCATGTGCTCCGCCAGCCACCCCTCCTCGCGGCCGTCGTAGCCAGCTTGTCTTAAAGAGTGAAACTTTTTCCCAAGCAAAGCGTTTCCACCATAGGCGGAACCGTAAGACCAAATTTCTCTTCTATCTGGAATGCTTACAAAAAAACGATCATCATCTTCTTTTCCTGTACGTTTAATTTCATTTAAATTTCCTGTTACCTGAATCGCTTTTACAAACTTTCCTGTCCGCTCCAATTCTTGCAACGCCGCTCTACCAACCTTGGTCATGCGAATCATATTTAAAGCGACATACCGGTTATCGGTAATTTGGATTCCTACTTGGGAAACAGGAGAACCAACAGGCCCCATCAGGTACGGAATAATATAAACCTTTTTACCGGAGAAGGCGTTTCTCATCTTTTTTTGAACTTTAGGTAGAATTTCCTCTGTTGGGCTCCAGTTATTGTTAGCTCCTCTATCTTTAGGGTTAGAAGTGGCGATAAACGTTCTTTCTACAGAACGGGCCACATCCTTGGGATGAGACCTGGCATAAAAATTGCCGTCCGGGAGTTGAATGATCTCTCCGGAAGCGACCGCTTCTTCTAACAGCCGCTCGTCATCAGTGGCATCCAGCACTTCCACATTTTCTATAGAAGCGCCAAGCAACTTTAAACTTTCACTAATCCACTTTTGCGCATTTCCATTTCTAATAGAACCCAGAGAAAGTTCTCCATTTAATGAATCGGGAAGAACTAATTTTCGCGTTACCCCACTCCTAACAACTTCAACACCTATTTTCATTGTCGCTTTAACTCGATTAATAAATTCATCGTTACCAACAACTGGTTTGGTATCTTTTTTAGAACGAGGATCTTTTGGCAGAAGCGATTGATCCGAAAATCCTTCAAAAGTTTCTCGAGAAGTTTGATCGGCATATTCTTGAACGGTAAGACCCGTTTTATCCGCTCCGGCAAAAATTTCGTTTACTTTGTTGTAGACTCTGTTAAATATTCCCTCATCGCTAATATCGTTATTTTTAAGATGGCCGTTTGCTGAAATTGCTCCACCAGGGTTGGCAATATAATCAGGCACAAACACAATGCCCAATTCCCGCATGAGTTTAGGATCATTTTTTCTATCTTCTAGAACATCGTTCTCCGAACCCGCAATCACTTTAACGCCTAACTCATTTAAGAAACGGATGACCGTTTCATTCAAACTATGCTTTAACGCGCAAGGAGCAAAAATATCAATATGGCGAACCTGAATCTTTACCAATGCATCAACGACCGAAGTTCCATAGGATGTTCTTAATCTTTCTTTAAATTCTTTAGCTTCGTCTTCAGTAATTTCTCCTTTTTCAACATACCCTTTCAGAACTCCTTCAAATTTTTCCAATTGTTCAGCGATCGCCTCTTGGGAACGATCTATGGCAACGACATTTGCTCCTGCTTTAAGTAACCGGTAAACCACCTGTTGGCCTGCTCCACCAAATCCTGGAACAACGGCTATTTTTCCTTTTAAAGAAGGTTCCTTTGGAAATGCCCGCTCTACCGCCGCTTGAATCGCGGCCCATACGCCTACCCCTGTGGGAGGCGCGGGAATTCTACCCTTTCCAATTTTATATCCAATGTCTGGGATAATACTGGTGGGAGCATACTGAAACATATGCGTTAGATCTTTATCACTCTCGTTTCCATCCTGCCCAACTAAAACTTTCATATCCATAAAGGATGTGTAATATTCAGTATTTTTAGCAAAGCTCGCGTTAACGGCGTCTCTCTCCGCGCTCGGATGATTAAAACTAGTATTAATTTCGTCTCTAACAATAATTAATTGCTTAGATCCTCCCAATTTTAAACCAGCAGCTGCATCTTTAAAACTCATCTCTTTTCCGAGTTCAAGCGCTTTTTGAATTCTTTCTTCGTAACTTGGATATTCCTTCTCGCTTGCCATGCGAGCGCCACCCATGGCGGCATGTTTCCCATTTACATCTTCCACATCGCTCTCAGCAATACTTAAACGATGCACAGCCGTATGAGAAATATATCCAAGTTCTTTATTTTCTATTATAAAGGTACTGTAATGGCGGTCCCAAATTTGATCTCGAATAAGCGCATTTTCCGGATAATCTTCTAAATCCCTAAGCACTTTTAATATAGACCCATCTGGCAATGGCAGCCCATCCAAAAGTTTTGGATTTTCCCTATAAATTTCTTTTTCTAGTGAGCTTAGGGTGGCAGGGTCTGGAAACTTTCCGGTTCTTTGCGCCTCCTCTAAAGAAGTTTTTAGAATCGGTTTTAAATCTTCCTTCGTAATATCCTGAATTACAATGGAAGGTGCTCCATTTTCTATGTATAGAGTATGTACGCGGTAAACTCCCGGTTCAATTTCTATAATTCCAGGTTGATTGAAAACACCATTGTCTGTAATAAAAGCAAAAGAGCCGCTCACTGGCCCTTTAATATCATTGAAACCAAATATACGAGTTCCCTCTAAAATTTCCTGTGCGTCCTTGGGACGGAGTTTAATAATTTCATCTTTTTCCGCTTGGCTAAAGGCATGAGATCTATTAAGATTCTGGGATTCTTCCTTAGAACCCTCTGCCGCATAATTTACATTTTTAGAATAGAGGGTCAGGGCGCCAACCGCTCCTTCCACCTTAGAACCAACGGCTAAATTCATAAACGCTTCCGGGCTACCGCCTACCGTCCACATCACTTTGTGTTTGCGATGTCCGCCTGTAATTAAGTTCTCCTTTACTCCCAAGGAGCCCAAAAGACCATGCATCATAGTTCCGTCCGAAATTTGGGTAATGGTTAAACCGGGATACTGTTCTTGGATTTCCAACAATAAACCCAACCGCCTTGTTTCTCTGGAGCGCTTCATGATTACAATTTCTAAATCGTTTACGGTAATATCGTTGGCTGAAGCAATAGTTTCCAAAAGTTTTCGTACCAAATTGACGTCCGTATCATTCGTAAAAGCGGCATTCACAAGTGCTTGCACCTGGGCTGTATCTTTCTTTACATGAGTATAAAATTGGTCCGCATAAATGTCTGGAGCGTTGCCTAAAGATTTAACGCCGTCTCCATACACAATGGCAGAAGTTCCGCCGGACTCCGCAGCAGAAATTTCTTCTCTCTTCTTCCCGTTATTATTGGAAGCGGTGGAATTCGTTCCTTCAATAACATCAATTAAAATATGGCGGGTTCCTTTGTCCCCTTGAGGATTGATGACTTCTGCCGCCACAAAACTCTCCTCGACTTCATCTCTGCCAAATCCTTCCGACAAATGCACATGGGCTCGGGTTCCCATACTCTTAAACATGGCATCCGTTGTTCTCTTCGCCTGAGTGTCCGCTTCATCTTTATGTTTTTTTATTTCCGCTTTATCGGTGAGCCCAAGCACATTCCCTCTCAAGCCCTTCATAACAGTGACGGCAGCGGTAAGCACTGCAGACCGATGAGCCACCTCTTTACTTGGATCACTAGACGCTCTTTCAACAACAAATGGGACTACCTGGTTTGCAATTTGTTCTTCTGTTTGTGCCGACGTGTGTAACGAAGTTAGAAGACTCCCTAGGACAGACGAACCTAAAATTCCTTGAATAAGATCGCTCCAATGGGAAGGATCTAAAGGAACCGAACCGGGAGCCATCGCCATAACCGGCGTAGCGCCCGCTAGAAGCAGCGCGGAAAATCCAGCGGTAAGAATAATGACAAGGATAGAAAGGGAAATAAACTTACCTTTTTCCGTTCTTGCCCGTTCATATTCTCCCGTATAATGATGTGCGCGTTTATATTCTTCACTTCTAGAACCTGCAGCTTTAATTGCATTGGGATGCCATCCAATTTTTTGATAGGTAGCCGCAAGTTTGTCGTACCCGCTAGATTTAGAATAGTGGTTGGAAGAATTATCTCTCGCTATTTTCTGAATCGCGTGTTCAGCGTTTGCTAAAGCGGTTTTCGCATCATCCGAATGATGATTTCTATACTCTTTTAACCCTTTCTTAATATAACGCTCAGCAGATCGCGCCCTAAAGATATCGCTATTTTGCCCCTCAATGAACGATTCTTTTAGAACTAAAAATACAATAGACACCAAACCAGCTCCCGCAAAAAATAAACCCCATTTATGCTGCAATGTCAGTTGAGAGTCATTGGCCACTTTCGTTGATACCGCGGAGAGCGCTGGAAGCTGAACCGCAATCCATACGCCTACCACTCTAGTTGCAAACTTTATATGAGTTTGATAACGAGCAAAAAGGGACTTTATGAAATGGAAAAATCCAGAAGCGTGGCTAAGGGCGACAATGGCGATATTTTTATTTTGTAAATCGAATGGATCAATTGCATCAAACTGAATGGCGTCTTTCGGGACTTGGCGTTGGAGGGAAATTTTATCTTCGGGTTTTGCGGCAAAAACTTCCGCGTTACCTTGAATGGCATGAACCACCCCGCCCTTCCGTTCTAAGTCTAATTCCGGAGAATCTCTTCCTTTTAAAGCGCCAATGGAATCGGGGACAATATTTAAAACACCCTTCGCCGTATTCCCCGCTTCGATCGCTTCAAATTTGTCCGGATTTCCTGTAATGGGCGGGTAAGCCAGAGTCACCTTCTCCGGATTAAACATTTTTTCCAGAGGAATCATATCCCTCTTAAAACTATTTAAAGGATGGTACCCTTCTTTAATCTCCTTCAGCTCCATGCGGGGGCGAATGGTGATAACGGAAACGCTTCTATCTTTTAACTCTCCCTCTACTCCTTGGCTGTGGTAACCGCCGGCAATTAAAAGGGCCACCTTAGTTCCCTTTTCCGCCATTCTTTGAGAGAGTTTTTGGCTAAAAATTTCGTCTCTCTCATGAGAAAGCTCGTTAAAGAGTCTTACATCGGCCAAAACTTTGCGCGCTTCTTCCGTCAATAAAATTCCAGATCTTTCTCCAATTCTTTCAATTTCCCCAGCTCTTCCTATATAGTCTTTCCAATCTTCTACCCCTAATTTAAAATCAATCGCTTTACCTATCAATTGAATGTCGCGATCCATCTGAAACAAATTCTTCACTTTTTCATCGCCGCCAATCAGCTGGCTCCAGGCAGTCCCCTCTAAATTTTTAAGCTCGCTAAATAGCCCTTCCCTTTCAATGCCGTCCACCCGCAGGACGTACTGGATATACTTTTCCATTTCCGAAGTCACGCGAATGTCCGCCGCTCGGCAGCGCTCTTTTAAACGGCCATAAAATTCCCCGTAGCTCATTTTGCCCAAGCGGTAAAGCAAACTTTCTTCCAATAGCTCCACCATTTGCTTACGGTCCATCCGTTCGCTTAAATCTTTGAGTATCTTCTTCTGTTCCCCTTCTACTCTCTTAAAATCAATCGCATGCTCCAGCTGATACGCTTTTAAATATTTAGTTACATTGGGATAGTTTGAAGCATATAACGCCTCTAAATGAACCAAAGAGGCCAAATAGCTTACCCAATCCCCCAGCTTTTCTTTCCCTTTTATATACGCTTTCTCTTTTTTATCCAGTTCTCCTAAGCGAATAGGGTAACTTTGCCATTTTAATTTTTCTATTCTCTCAGTAATTTCCTTGTACCATTCGCTTACGTTGGCCGTTACCTTTAGAGCGTCCTTAAAACTATGGATTTGCTCTAAATATTTTTGTCCGTCTTCCACGCCGTAAAATTCAACTTCCCCCTTGGAGTTTAACCCAGCTACCTCCACTCCGGTTAAGAGCCCTTCCTTTAACAGGTACCCAGCCACTCCCATTAAACTCTCTTTGTCCGGATATTGGCTCCACTGCGCAATTCCCTGCATAACCCCTTCCGCGCCTTCTACCCCTACTAAGCCCACACCCATTCCCAATAAATCCCTTACTATAAAAGCGATATTTTTTTGCACACCATAAATTCCGTGAGCATCTTGAATTTGAAAAATTACAGGGCGGCTGGCTGTAATGCGGCCATTTACAATTTTAATTTTATCGCCGGCGGCCACGGAAATTCTTTCAATTTCTCCATACCGTTCCAACTTTTCCACTAAATCTAAGGGGATCTGGCTGAACCCTTTCCTTATATGGGTACGAGCGCCAGTCCGTTTTAAAGCGGCATTAATCCATTCCGTGGAAGTTTGCGCTCCGGGGTTGGGCAGAATGGTTTCCGGAAAATTAGGAGAAACCAGCATTCCGTTTCCAATGATGGTTTGAGGAGTGGCGGCTCCCAAGGCGGAGGCCACCTGCACCGATTCCTGGTTGGCCTTCAGTTCTTCCATAGCCTTTCTCCGTTCTTCCCAGAAATTCGCCTGGGCAAAGGGAGCGGAAACAGTGCTAAAAATAAAACAGGTAACAATACCGCTCGCCGCGCTTTGCAGCCAACTTTTATTTTTCTTCTTAATCCAAAAATGAATCATAATAACGACTCCTTATTTTTATATCTTGTAATCGGTTTCATTGTGCGGCTAAAAAAAAATTAAGAACATTAGTTCTTCTCTTTTTGCACTTCCGCTATAATTTGTTTTAATTTTTTAAAATCGATGGGCTTAGAAAAATAACCCAAGATTCCCAAAGATTTTCTAACTTTGTGCGAAGGTCTGTCCGCCACGGAAAAAATAACCACGGGGATGTCTTTAGTATCTTCCACGTTTTTAAGTTCTCCCACAACTTCCACCCCCGTTAAACCGGGCATATATTGGTCTAATATAATTAAGTCCGGCTTCTTCATTTTTATTTTTTCCAAAGCTTCGCTGCCGGAATGGGCCACTGTTACTTTGTGGCTGCCTATAATTTCCAAATAATCTTGGAATAAAGAAGCCATATGTTTTTCATCATCCACTACTAAAATTTCCACAACTCAATCCTCCCTCAAGGCGGTTAAACCCGAATATTGCGTTAGAAAATGGAATTCGACGAAAAATATAGATATTTTTTCTTCACAAAAAAGTTCGCGAATAGTTTTAACTATTCTCTCACTTTTTTGTTTCAAAAAAACATCTATCTTTTTCGTCTCGGTTCTCATTTTCTAACGCAATATCCGGGTTAAATAAATATTTACCATCTCATTAAGGTAATAGTGTACGAAAAACAGATAAAACTTTTCTCAAACTTTTTGTAACATTTTTGTAACATTTTTTGGCGCCGGTTTTCCCTTCTAAGCAATGAACGGCAATCGCTAGGCAGAGGCTTTAAGGACTTTTTGAAGATTCTTCCAGAAGACTAAATTTTCAGATTCTTCGCAAATTTTCTTAACGCGATTCTCTAAATAGAGAATATCTAATTTTTTCCGATGTCGCAAAGCGATCGATTCCGCATCCAACATATCTTTGGCTCTTCCCGGAATAATTTTAAGAATAATTAAATCCTCCGGAGTTGGAAAATTCGCTTTAAGGCCATAGAGATTCAGTTTTTGTTTTCTTCGCAAAGCTTCTTGTTCAAAATCGGTTGAAGCGCAAATAATATCCAGCCGCAATGGAGTCCAGAAAATTCTAAAACATCCTGTAGATTTTAAATTATCAATTTCTTCTTTTTCATTCACTTCAAATCCTTGCCCCTTTGCAATTTTTAAAAATTCACCCCCCTCACCTTTTTTAATAAAAAGAATAAGATCTAGATCTTCGGTTAACCTAGGCTCCCCAATATTGCTAACCGCAACGCCCCCAATTACAAGATAATCCAGCTTTGCCTTTTCCAACATTTTAATTGCCTTTTTAAAAAGGTTACTTAATGTCTTTTCTTCTCTTTTTTTGTTCACCGCTCTTCCTTAAAAAAATAGCTAGGTTTACTGGAAAATCGTCCTCTTTCCAATTTAAAGTGGAAATCCATGGGTCGGATAATAGGGCTTCTGTAATATTTCCGCTCTCTTTGTAACTTAAACGTTGCAATTCTTTAGCATGTTCGCGCTCAAACTTTGCGCGACATTTTTTAGGATTTCTAATAAGATCTTTTAAACAGTTCATTGTAAAAATTTTACCCTTTCCACCATGAAAATACAATTTTCTAAAGCGCTTTAAAGCGGTTACTGTTGTTGGAGGACGATGAGGATACTTTGGAGATCTGTTTCTATCTTTGGGAGTGTTTGTTCTAAGGTGCTATTAAACCCTTCTTTAAAGAATTTTGCAAGCCACTCCGCCCATTTTTTGCTTTTTACTTCGTAGAGGATAGAGAAAATAGATTCGCCATCCTCCCAAAATTCCACCCCGTTCAATTTTGTCCTTAAAATCACTATTTGATCCCCGGGAACATCGTTACGCGCCGCCAACAATCTTCTTATGCTGAATTTATTTTTCTCCATTGCCTGAGGAAAAATTTGTGTTCTGTTTAAAGGAACTCCCCAAGAGAGTAATTTTTCTAAGACCGCTCTCTCTGTTAACCTATCCTTGTCCACCACAATCACTAAATTCAGATCTTCGTGCTCTTTCATCCATAGAGAAATAGCCTCCTGTAAAATGAGAATGTCCAACATATTTAAAACAATCTGAGTTTTCCCCTCTCTTATAGTTTCCGCCAAGGCCGCTTCCAAGGAGTTAAACTGGGATAAAATCTTTTCTATCTTTTGGGAAAGACTGGCCGCTTCCACCGAGCGAGAGGGAACCGGCGCGCTCCATTTTTCCACCGCATAGGCCGGAGTTGCTAGGGTTAAGAGAGTTCCCGCAAAAAACGCCAATAGAATGCTTATGGTTGCCTTCGCCGCTTTATCTAGGGAGAGCTTCACAGGAGAACGTTCCACTCTGATTTTCTGAATATAGCTTCCCATCTGTTTAAATAGATCCTCTAAATGGGGAAGCAGCGTCGATCCGGAATTTAAAAAATCCCAGTACACTCTGGCCGCCATTTTTTCACCCAACTGGTCTAGTTCATAAAAAAGCTCAAATAGGCAAACCAACTGATAACGAAATTTCCTGTATTCCTCATGTTGCTCGATATATTTCGCATTAGAATTATTGGGGTTCAAATCCTTAGCGGCCAAACCCATGTGAGTAGCCAACTGCTGCAATAAGGGTATGGCCTGAATCTTCCCCAAATTCTTTACCCAGCGGTTAAAATTTAGGTTTAACTCATATCCCGTATCGTCTATGGGAATCCCTTTTTCCTTCAACCAACGCGCCTCTTCTAAAACCGATTCCACAAAAGGCGCGTCCGCTTCCATCTGCAATGATAAAAGCCCCATAACAGCATGGAAATAGATTGTTTCCTCGAGAGATAACTGCTCTGTGTTGAAAGCGGGGTTTAGCCAAAAAGAAAAGATATTCTGAACCGCATTGCTAATCGAACGGATATACGCGTCCCCCATATCTTTTGTTTTAGCCAAATAGGTCTCCCCCAGGGTAGCTAAAATAGCGGGGAGAATAACCGTGCGGGGATATTTTTTCATAATATACTCTTTCGCTTCCGGGGTAATAGCTCCCTCTACCGTTTCCACTATAACCTTGGCGCGAATAACTATTTCATTTCCAAATTGGTCTTCCAGATGGTAGTTCCTAAAGCGCAATACCCCTTTCCCGCTCGTTAGGAAGAGCAGATCGGCTTCTTTTTCCAGAGCCACATTCTTGTTGCGGCCAAAACTTTCCCCTCCTTTCGACGTCCCCAACCCAACGACCTTAAAATTAGATTCTATCGCTGGATCCAGAAAATTGTGTCCAAAACTGTCCGCCCCCTCAATAACCACGGTCGCTTCCTTTGTGGGAATCCCCAGGCTTTGGAGAGCGCTCCTACCCACCACAATCGCTCCCTTTGCTATTCCCGCCTCCACAACTTCCTGCTCTAAAACTCTGCGCAACAAAAAATGATTTCCAAACCAGCTCTCCATTTTCTCTCTATCGCGCGGTTCCAGAGGCGCGTATTGATATGATTTAATTTTTATAAAACCAATATTGTCAATCGGCAAC